>JAACFA010000238.1 GCA_009937625.1 Gammaproteobacteria bacterium
TCAATTCGCTTCGAGAACGACTGTTTCACGGCTGTCACGGGTGCCAAGGCGAAAGTGTGGCTGAACGGCGAGCGGGTCAAGCTGCATCGGACGATAGCCGTGGTCGCGGGCGACGAACTCGAAATCGGGCCGGCGAAAGCCGGTGCGCGCAACTACCTGGCGTTCGCAGGCGGCATAGCGGTGGACGAAGTCCTGGGTTCGTCATCGACGTATCTGCCTGCCGGCTTCGGTGGCTTCGAGGGCAGGGCGCTGCGTAGCGGAGACATGCTTGCCACCGCGACCTCGGCCGAGGCGCCGGAGATGCTGAAGACGCCGAAGGAGTTCCGGCCGATCGCGGCCAAGAGCTGGGCGCTGCGCGCTTGCTACGGTGCTGAAATCGACCTCCTGAGCAAGGAAAGCCGCTTCGACCTGTTCGACACGAATTTCTCGGTCGGCAACCGGGCGGACCGCATGGGCCTGCAGCTCGAGGGCGCCAGATTCGAGGTCACGTCGGGCGGGCGGCTTGCCAGTGCGCCGGTATTCCCGGGCACGATACAGTGTCCGGAGGACGGCAGACCGTTCCTGCTGTCGGTCGATGCGCAGACGATCGGGGGCTACCCCCGTGTCGCACATGTCGCGCGCGTAGACCGGCACCTCATCGGCCAGCTCAGGCCGGGCGATCACGTGCGCCTGCTCTGGCGCGATGCCGATAGCGCCCGCCAAGAGCTGCTCGCCAAGCACGTCTACTGGCATGAGTGGCTGCCGGGCATCAGCACCGTTATCTGAACCAGGGACTTCTGCCCGGAATCGCCTGAGCGGCGGGAGTCGGTCCGGTTCAGGCTATAATTTGCGCTGCATATCCGGGGCTTTCACTCGTCTCGCAACGTCGGGAGCGGATTGACCTTCTCTTCCGTCTTCCCGTACTCGTATCTGTAGGAGCTGGATTTGAATATCGTATTCGACCTGGGAGGCGTCGTATTCAATTGGCAACCGGACACGATTATCAAGAGAATTTTCGAAGATACGAGTACTCAAGACCTGGTACGGAAAGAGATTTTCGAGCACGCTGACTGGGTGGAACTCGATAGAGGAACCATCACGTTCGACCAGGCAATCAGTCGTGGTGCAAGGCGGACTGGTCTACCTTATAAAGACATCGAGCGCCTTCTGAACGCAGTTCCACGCTTTCTGACACCGATCGAGGCGACGATTGAACTGATTTACGAATTGAGCAAGACAAAGAACAGACTGTTCGTCCTTTCGAATATGCATCTTGCATCGATTGCGTATCTTGAGCAGCACCACAAGATCTGGGATATGTTCGATGGCATCGTCATCTCTTCTCGAATACAGATGGTAAAGCCGGAACGTCAGATCTATGAGTATTTGTTGGGGCTTTATCAGCTCGAGTCAGCCGAGACGATATTCATCGATGATATGCGTGAAAATCTTGCAGCGGCATCGTCACTGGGGATTCAGACGATAAGATTTGTCGATCCTGCCCAATGCCAACGTGAATTGGCGCATGTTCGGTGAATTCGAAACAAGAGCGAAGCGAGCAAGAAGAAGTGGCTGTCCGATTCTGGCCGGAAGCAGTCGGTTACGTGGTGATACACGCGAAGGCTTGCGCTGACACGTAGCCGCCGTCGGGCTGGAGTACCTGATCGGGTCAAAGACGACTCAAAGTCCGGGAGCCGCTGAATACGCGCGGAGTGGAGATTGGTGGGCCCGCCAGGACTCGAACCTGGGACCAAGGGATTCACTTTACCCGCTTGTTTCCAAGCGGAGCGGACTATCTCATCACCCTCAACCGAATGTTAGGGGCGGGACGCTCAAGCCTGTCATTAAGAACACTGAAGTTCTCAGGTAGTCTCTGCACCTTCCGGCGGTGTACCGCCGGCTTGGCTCAGGATTGCCGTCAGCCAAAGCTGCTACGGTTTCCCTGAATTCATCCCGTTCGACTTTGTGCCTTTCGGCACAAATGCACCTTTTTGATGAGTCCCCTGCTCTAACCAACTGAGCTACAGGCCCACAACCGGGCCGAATTCTATCAGATAACTGGCCGCCATAGCGACGGCGAAAAACGCATTGATTCCAGAAATTTGCGGCTCGGACACAACTTGGTTTTCTTCCAACCTTGTCAAATGGCTCGCTGTATCCATTGTTCGCAAGTACTTGGAGGAAGGCAAAGAAAATTCTGCTCACGACGTTGTAAGAATCGGGATACGAATAACAGGTTGCAGTCCTACAGCGCTCAACAATCACGTGGCAGAAAGAGGAAAATCGATCTGGTCAATCTAAAAGGCGGCTGCTGTTCAACGTGCGGTTACAGTCGGAATTATGCTGCACTTGAGTTTCACCATGGGGAATCAACCAGCAAGTCGTTCAATCTGGATCTTCGTAGCCTGTCAAATCGGGCCTGGGACGTCATTCTCGCAGAGTCTGAGAAATGTGAGCTGTTGTGCTCGAACTGCCACAAAGAGATTCACAATCCGGAGAGCTATCTGACGCGAAATTGAAGGGACGCCGAGCGCATCCATGCAAATGAGCAAAAAAAAGCCGGGCGACGCCCGGCTTTTCTTCAGTCTTCGATCAGGAAGCTTCGAAGCTGGTCCGATCGTGTCGGATGCCGGAGTTTCCGCAGCGCTTTGGCCTCGATCTGGCGAATGCGCTCACGCGTCACGTCGAACTGTTTGCCCACTTCCTCGAGCGTGTGATCGGTGTTCATGTCGATACCGAAACGCATGCGAAGTACCTTTGCCTCGCGAGGCGTCAGGCCGGCCAGCACGCTGTGCGTGGTCTCCTTCAAGCCCTGCGACGTGGCCGAATCCACCGGCGAATGCACGGTCTGATCTTCGATGAAGTCACCGAGATGAGAATCCTCGTCGTCGCCGATGGGCGTTTCCATAGAGATCGGCTCTTTCGCAATCTTCAGAACCTTGCGGACCTTGTCCTCCGGCATGTCCATGCGCTCGGCCAATTCGTCGGGCAGCGGCTCGCGGCCCATCTCCTGCAGCATTTGCCGGGAGATGCGATTGAGCTTGTTGATCGTCTCGATCATGTGAACCGGGATGCGGATCGTGCGCGCCTGGTCGGCGATCGAACGCGTGATCGCCTGCCGAATCCACCAGGTTGCGTAGGTCGAGAACTTGTAGCCGCGACGGTATTCGAACTTGTCGACGGCCTTCATCAGACCGATGTTGCCTTCCTGGATCAGATCCAGGAACTGCAGGCCGCGATTCGTGTATTTCTTTGCGATAGAGATCACGAGGCGCAGATTCGCTTCGACCATCTCCTTCTTCGCACGCCGCGCCTTGGCTTCGCCAATCGACATCTGGCGATTGATCTCCTTGATTTCGGAGATAGTCAGCCTGGTCTCTTCCTCCACCTGCAGCAGCTTGCGCTGGGCGCGAAGGATATCGTCTTTGAGCTTGGCCAGCGTCGAGGAATGCTTGCGCTTGGCGCGGATGTGTTTTTCCACCCAGGCGAGATCAGTCTCGCTCTTCGGGAAGCTCGCGAGGAAGTCCTTGCGCGGCATGCCGGCGTCACGGACGCAGATCTGCATAACCAGCCGTTCCTGCGTGCGAATCACGGACACGACGCCACGAAGATTCTTCACCAACAGGTCGAAGAGTTTCGGCGCCAGTTTCAGTTCCATTATCTGGTCGGCGAGTTCGGCCTGGATCTTGACGGTCTTCTTGTCCTTCAGGCCGTGCTTGTCGATTGCTGTAAGCGCACGTTTGTGAAGGCGGCGGATCGTCTTTACGCGTGCCTTGACCTCATCGGGGTCCGGCCCGGTGTCCACTGCCTCTTCTTCGTCATCGTCCGACTTCGGTGCCGGCGGTTTAATTTCGTCCGGTTCATTGGGATCGATGAAGCCGACCACGAAATCCTGCATGCGGGTGTCGCCGGAATCCACCGCGTCGGCCACCTCGAGCAGCAGGTCGATCGTCGGCGGAAAATGCGACATGTGGTACTTGACCTGGTTGAGGCCATCCTCGATGCGTTTCGCAATTTCGATTTCGCCCTGGCGAGTCAGGAGTTCGACGGTACCCATTTCACGCATGTACATACGCACCGGGTCCGTCGTGCGGCCGAATTCCGCGTCCACGCTGGCAAGCGCGGCCTCTGCTTCCTCGGCGGCGTCGTCGTCGTTGGAGACGGCGGCGTCGGACAGCAGCAACGACTCGTCATCCGGCGCCTTTTCGTGCACCGTGATGCCCATGTCGTTAATCATGTTGACAATGTCTTCGATCTGCTCGG
>JAACFA010000239.1 GCA_009937625.1 Gammaproteobacteria bacterium
ATACTTACTAAGAAAAATTATCTCTCTACTAACGAATCTTCAATATCACGGTGACTGAGATTAAATCGATAATAGAGCCAAACAGTGTATTGGATGATTTCTGCCAGGAATTGGTACCGCATGTACATATTTGACTTAATTCATTCGACAATTGTCGCCGAACGACAGTTAACTTGTCAGTACCCTGGCAACCCCTCCGCCCCCTTTATCCACAGGCGATAACGAACCCGAGTAACTAGCAATTGACGGCGACCAGCTTGCGCGCCTGGTCGAGGTCGCTGTCGTCCGAATCTTCGTCAAACCGGGCAATGATCGGTTGCAGCAGTGCCGGCACTTCCATCTTCCTGCCCTGCTCGATCCACAGTCGGCTCAACGAAATGGCGCTATTTAGTTCGAGCATCAAAGCCTGGCGATTGCGTGCTATCTCCAGGGATTGCAGAAAACTTTGTTCAGCGTCTTGCCAATCGGCGCCCAGTTGCAGCAATAACTCACCCTGCAGCCGGTATAGCTGGATTTCATTCCAGCCCACCTGTGACTGCGTGACAATGGACAAGGCTTCCGTTACCGACGCCTGGGCCTCCCGAATTCGTCCCAACTCGTACTGCGCCTCGGCTAACAGGCCCAGGCAATAAGGTATGAGAATTTTCACTTTCGCCTGTCGATATAAAGCCAAACCGTTTTCTATCATTTCGAGATTTCCAACGCTCGGGGACTGATTCACCGTCGCCCAACCTTTCAACGCCATCGCAAGCGGCAAATAGAATTGCAACTCGTGCCGATTCGAAAGTTCGATCAGCTCGTTCGCATACTGTTGCGTGGCGCGCGAATCTCGCCGGAGCTGACTGGCGACGGCGCAGTAAGCGAGGCTTATCGAGAGGCTGTGCGGATTGTTCAATTTCGCCATCATTTCGCGAACCTTCCGTTCTCGCGCACGAGCCCTTTCCGGAAACCCCAGTACCCACGAGGCAAGGACATCGACACCAGCGCAGAATTGCACCGGATCTCCCTGGCCGTAATCCTGGGCCAGTCTACTAAGCCGGGCCGAATCGTGTTGCGCCAAAACCCTGGCTGAATGTTTACTGGCGTTTACAAAATCACCCGTAATAATAAATTGCCGGGCTAATACAGCGTCGGTAAGTAGACCCAGGTCCGGGTCGTCCAACTCCTTTGCCAGCTCAGCGGCTTGCTCGATCAGTGGCAGACTCTTCCCGGCCTCGCCACGCGCCAGGTGAATAATCGCGAAATTCCACAGGGCGTTAAATTTGTTTACGGATTGCGGAAGGGTATCGCATATCTTTAACGCGCGGACGAGCACTTTTTCAGCCTCGGGCGAGCTATGACCCTGCAGGGTCGTCAGGGTAGACCCTAGTAAATTAAGGCATTCAACTTGCCGTTGGTTGCGCTCGACTGTTTCCGGCATTTGCTCCAGTTTATCGAGTACCGATCTCAGCTCGTCGATAGCGGTTGCATAGGCGTAACGTCCGAGCGCCTGCTCGGCGGAAGATCGAAATGCGTCGCGAGACTCGCGGCAATCTCGGATACACGCTCGCCATAACCCGCTTCCAGTCGTTTACCGACCTTGCGGTGGATCCGTGCCCGTCGTGCCGTGGCGATTTGATGATAAATAATCTCGAGAAATAAGTGGTGCCGAAAATGATAACTGCCGGTGATACTGCCATCGGGCCAGGTCAAAAGATTAGCCGATTCTATAAACTGTTGATCTACCGTTAACTGTTCGCACGCACTGTCGATTTCCTCGACCGTTTTTGCCAGCGCATCGGTCATCGCCGCCGAGCTGAACTGCATGCCAACGACGCTTGCGACCTCCAGCAATTCCTTGTGCGCTTGCGGCAACGCTTCGAGGTAGCGCGTAATCAGAGATTGCAGCGATTCCGGTATAGTGCTTTCCAGCGCTTCAGTCTCCTTAACAGCGCACCAGAGACCATCATGACAAACCAGCACCTGCTTTTTGATGAACGCCTCGACGAGTTTGGCCATGAATAACGGATTGCCCTCACTGCGGCGATATACCATTTCGATCAAATTATCTGAAACTTCGCCATTTAACCGCCCGGTCAGGTATTTCGCCAGATCCGCCTCGGTCAATAACTCCAGCAACAGTTCCTGGCACAGACCGCGCCCTTTCAGTTCCCTGACCGTATCGCGCAGGCTCTGACTATAAAGGACGGCATCCGCGGGCCGATAGGTTCCCAGTATCATCAAGGGTAAATTGTCGTGTTCGGCGAGCGATGCGAGCAGATCGATGGTCGAGACATCGGCCCAGTGCAGATCCTCGATCACGATAATCAGGGGGAGTTTCTCGGACATCGCCGCAATCAACCGGCAGAATTCCCGCGTCATTCGCTCGGGCGCCATGCCTTCGGTCATGCGTTCTACCCGCTCGAACAGCATGGCATCCAGCATCTCGGGCAGTTGCAGCAGCCAACCGGGCGCATGGCGCTCCATATTCTTGATAAACCGGGTGTCAGTATGATCACGATAAAACGATGAGATAGCCTCGAGCACCGGGGCATAGGCTTCTTGTTTGCCATAGTGAACGACGCACTGCCCCTGGATCATATGCGCATCGTGACCTTTCGAGATACGATCGAGAAACGAATTGAGCAGCGTGGTTTTACCGATCCCGGCTTCACCGGCAAGCAGCACGAACTGTGTATGGCCCGCAAGCGCTCTTTGGTACAGATCGTCCAGACGACTCAGTTCCGCATCGCGCCCGACAATCGGCCCCGTGCTGTCAGGATAAGGGGCCTTGCCGCCGGCACCCTCGAGAAAACGATAACCCTTGCCGACAACGGTTTCGAGGTAATGCGGATTTTGGGCGTCATCGTCGAGCGCGGCGCGAATTTCACGCACGCACAGGCGCAGGCCGCTGTCGCTGATAACGCGGCCGGTCCAGACCCGATCCAGCAACTCATCCTTGCTGACAAACTGACCCGGCCGCTCCGACAAATACCGCAACACCTGCAGACTCATGGGCCTGAGCTTTATCGAATCGGATCCGCGCCTGAGGCAGACGGGTTCACCCCCTAGCGAAAAGGGGCCGAATTGGATCTGCCTATCTTGCATTGGATTTATCTGTGCCCATACCTTTAGAGCTCCATACTAACGTTTAAAACGACCAATTTATACGCTTGCGGGTGTACTTATACGCGACCGGAAATCTAAGCTTTCGGTCATATTCGATATTTACCAGGGGGGTGTTGCGATGGATGTGGTCGATGGGGTTTTGCATATTAACCAGTTCCTGACCGTCACGCTCGGCATCATCGTGCTGTTCGTGGGCAAGCGGGTTAATGATGTGGTCGCTTTCCTGCGCCAGTTCAGTATCCCGGAACCGGTCACCGGCGGGTTGTTGTTTTCAGTGCTCTTCGGCCTCGTGTACGCGGCGAGCGGAGTAGCGGTCGAGTTCGAGCTCCACGCCCGCGATATTCTGCTGGTCTATTTTTTTACCACCATCGGCATCAATGCCAGCCTCAAGGACCTGCTGGCCGGCGGAAGACCCCTGGTAATCCTGCTAGTCATCACCATCGCCTATATGGTTGTGCAGAACCTGACCGCCATTTCCGTGGCGTCGCTTTTCGACCTCTCCGCTGCCGAGGGCATCCTGGGCGGTTCGGTATCACTGGTCGGCGGCCACGGGACCGCTATCGCATGGGCCCCCCGGATCGCGGAGAGTTTCGGCGTCGCCAATGCCATGGAGATTGGTATCGCCTGTGCAACCTTCGGCCTGATTCTGGCGAGCCTGATGGGCGGCCCCATCGCCAAGTTTCTAATCAACCGCCACAACCTCACGCCGGAAAAAGAGGAGACACTCGATGTCGGCATATCCCAGGAACAGCGCGCTTCTGGCATCGGATCGATGGACTTCCTTGACGCCATCCTCGCCATTCACGTCTGCGGAATTTTTGGGCTGCTTCTGAACGAAGGCCTGGCAGAGTTGGGGCTCAAGCTGCCGCTGTTTGTGACCTGCCTGTTTTCCGGCATCCTGATCAGCAACCTGGTGCCGAAGAACTTCCCGCGCCTTAGCGGAAGAACATGGCCCACGCGCACGCCCGCCATGGCCCTAATCGCCGACCTTTCCCTGGGTACCTTCCTCGCCATGTCACTCATGAGCATGCAGCTGTGGGCGTTGATCGATCTCGCCGGGCCCATTTTTACCATTCTTTCGGCACAGTTCGCGATAGCGGTGGCCGTCAACATATTCATTGTTTTCCGGGTTATGGGTCGCAACTACGATGCCGCTGTGGTGTGCTCCGGCTTCGGGGGTATTTCCCTCGGCTCGACACCCACGGCAATGGCGAACATGTCCGCAGTGACCCAGCGTTATGGTGCCTCGCGCCTGGCTTTCATCATCGTACCCCTGGTCTGTGCATTCTTTATCGACCTGGTGAACGCCATGCTGATTCCGTTCTTCCTCGCCAACTTCTAATGGTGACAATTCAATTTTTGCTAATTGGGGTCGGTGACAAATTCATTTAATTCACATGATGTGAATGCCTTTCGTTTATCACCGTCCTGCAGAAAAATTCACGTTTGGCGGGGCTAATTTATACGCTAACCGGTGTATTTATACGCGCCTGATACCTAGCATAAAGTAAACGGAATTATGTTTGGATTGGATATTTATATCCTGATTCGGATCAATATTTTTGGCTTTGATGCTTAAGCCAGGTTAACGGGATCAGGATTTGTTCGAAGAGATAAACGAGGGTTTAAAATGATGATTAAACGCTGTTTCGCCCTGGCCCTGGTCCTGTCGCTGCTGGCGACGTCACCGCTCATGGCCGAGGAAACCTGGACCGATCTCGGCATTTACCTGTTCGCCCTCGATATCGAAGGCGACGCCCAGATCCGTAACGTGAGCGCGGATGTAGACGTAGGATTCGACGACATTGTGGATAATCTCGATTTGACTTACATGGTCTACCTCGAGCATCGGCGGGACAAGTGGTCGTTTATCGGTGATTTGGCCTTTCTCAGGCTGGAGGACGACGAATCCACGGCATTCGACCGGAGAATACTCAGCCTCGAGGTCGAGCTCGACGCCGAAGTCGAACAAACCACGTTCGAAGGCTTTGTCGGCTACCGCGTACTCGAGCGCGAATATGGTGCGGCCGACCTCGGCCTGGATTTGCTCGTTGGCGCCCGCTACACCGAGCTGGAGTTCGATTTGAGCAGCGAGGCGACATTACTCGGCCCGAATATGGCGCTGTCTCGCGAAAACGACAGGTCTAGAGAAGAAGACTGGACCGACACCGTAATCGCGCTGCGCCTGCAGTACGGCGGTGACAAGGGCTGGGGCGGCAGCTTCTGGGTCGACGTCGGCGACGGTTCCGACAGCAGTTCCGAGCAATTCATGGCGCTGGCGTCTTACCGCGGCGACAGTAACTGGCGATTTATCGGCGGTTATCGCTTTCTCAACCTCGAGTACGAAACCGGCTCCGGTAGCTCGACATTCGATGTCGATCTCGACTACTCCGGGCCGCTGTTCGCTGCTTCCTATCGAATGTAAATCCCCGGTTTCCGACAGGCAACAGCACCGTTTGTTCTAGCAACGCCGTGCCGGTTATCGTCATTTAAAAGTGACGAAGCAATCTCCAGATACCTGATCTGAACAGAAAGATTGCTTCGCTGCGCTCGCAATGACCAACTCGGTTTTTGCGGAGTTTCCCTGGTTACTGGTCGGGCAGGCGTATCCGCTGCGGATCGACATCGTAGGTCCAGGGCAGGTCGGCGTTCTTCCAGCCGTTCACCATGCGCTTGCCGTCGTGCGGACTTTCGGGATCCTTGACCAGATCGCCCTCCATGCCGTCGGTAATGTTCCAGGCATCGGTGTAACCGGCCTGCACCAGGATGTTTACCGCCATAGCGCTGCGCCCGCCGGAGCGGCACATTATAAGAATTGTTTCATCGGGTTCGAAAAATTCCCGCACCTGGGCCACGAAATGAGGGTTGACGTCCAGATCGTAATAACCCTTTTCTTCGTCCCAGCGATAACTCTGGTATCCCAGCGGGATACAGCGGGCCATTTCCGGATGGCCGACGAAAATGAATTCCTCGGGCGTACGCACATCGAGCAGCTTGACCTTGTCGGGCGCTGCCTTCCATTTGTCGTATGCCTCCGCGGAGGTCACGTAAAGACCCAGTACAGTTTGTTTATCCTCAGGAATTTGCTCAGTCATTTCAATTAACCTCCAATTTCACCTGCCGAACAGGCTCTATGCATTTCTCTTCGCAGCCAGCAGTTCCCGGTGGCGTCCACCTTCTCCCGCGTAAAATCGCTGCGCCCGAAGTGCCCGAATGCCGCTGAGTGGCGGTATACCGGCTCCGTAATTAACTTATCGGCCCGGGGCTTCCTCGCCGCTGCGGCCGAAGGCTTCGTCGATGATCGCGCGCAAATGCTGCAACGATTCCTCGGTAGGCGGTTCGAAATCCTGCAGCTCGTAGATACGGCCCAGCATGTCGTATTTACCCAAACCGAAACGCATGTACGGCAGCAGTTCGAAATCGACCACGTTCTTGTATGGCCGAATGAACCCCAGCGCTGCCCTGATGTCCTTCTCGTCGTCATTGACACCGGGAATCAGGGGTCGGCGCGCGATGAAGGTCTGCTTAGGCCAGGTCTCGTAGGCTTTCCTGAAGTTTTCCAGCAAGCGCTTGTTGTCGACCCCGGTCCATCTCTTGTGTCGCTCCGGGTCCATCACTTTGAGATCGTGCAACACGGTATCGACATGCGGCAGTATCTGCTCCAGGAACCGCCACGGGACGTTGGCCGCGGTTTCGATCGCGGTGTTGATGCCGCGTTCGTGGGCGCCCTTGAGCAGGGCGGTGGCAAAATCCGGGAACATCGTGGCTTCGCCGCCGCTCAAGGTCATGCCGCCGCCGGACGTGCGGTAGAACGACGCGTCTTTTT
>JAACFA010000240.1 GCA_009937625.1 Gammaproteobacteria bacterium
CGTGGTAGTGCGCCGGTACCGTGACCGTGCTGCCGCTGATCATGAAACCGATGATGCCGCCCGCGCCGAATAGCAGAATCGAGAACAACAGCGCATTACGCTCGACTTCGAAACCTTCGGCAGGACGCCATTTTTCGAGAATCGACAACGTGACGGCCAGGCCGATCGGCACCGCGGCGATGGCGCCACCGTATTTCATCAACTGAATAAACCAGAACAGGTGATCGCCCGAGCTGACGTCGAACACGATGTAGATTATCGGCGCCGCCAGCACCGGTTGCAGCCCGAGGATGAACAGCAACAGCGCTACGCGCGGAGACAGGCGCAGCAATGCACCGCTCACCGAGGCTAGCCATAACCACGCCACCAGCATCAGTTGGGTATGGCTGAATTGAATGATATGACCGCTACCCCAGAACAGCCGGTCATAATAGGCAAGTCCCTGGAAACCATCGTCGATGCCGAAGTAAGACAATACCAGCGCCACGACTGCGAAAAGCGATGCGACGACAGCAACGAACAGGCCGAAGCGCAGGCTGGTTTCGCCGCTGGACTGGTTGTCGTTGTCGAATGCCGTGAGACAACTACGCAGGATCAACAGACCGAAACCGGCGCCGAAGATAATCAGGCCTGCAAAGAAAACCGGGTTCTGCAGCACCGGCACGTAGTTGTTCATCAAAGGATGGCTCTCGCCGGTAAACGGCGATACCACAATGACCAGGGTGCCGAGGCTGGCTAGTCCCAGCGCAACCCATCCACAGATCCGGCAGCGCGCGGAGTTTGTGTAACTCCAGAGCACCCCGCTGAAGGCGAGAAACCAGACCAGTACCGTAAGGTTGACGTGCACCACCAGCGCGGTACGGAAAAAATCGATCCAAGGAACGATCTCCTGGAAAACCGGCGTGCGTGACAGCACGATCAGAATGGTATAAAGGCCGCCGATAACCAGTGCCGCCAGGCCAAGTAACAGCCAGCCGATGACAAGGCGGCGCGCGTTGCTATCGGGGGCAGGTAGCGTAAACTGATTTAACAACATGGATTCTCTTCGTTAAAAGCCTTGAATAAAAAAACGATCAAATACACCGAGCAGCCCGTAATCGATAGTCCGCCCGAGCAGGAAGACTCGCTAATCGTATTCTTCGGCATTGGAATTGTTATCAACCTGGTGATGATTACAGCCTATTTTATCTGGGCATACAAACAAATCTCGGATTCTTCCTTCGAAATATGCGGTGATTTTATTGTACTGCGATAACAGGTTCGCGGCGTAGTGTGGCTGCGAAAAACTGGCTACCAGCCTGCCCAGCGGATCGACCAGGAAAATAGCGCTGGTGTGAGCTATCGGGTATACCTCTGGGGAGGTTTCCGCTTCGATCACGTAACCGGCGTCGAACTGCCTGGTCAGGCGATCGATGGCGCCTTTGCCAGCGGTGGCGCCGATAAAGTGCCTGTCGAAATGCCGCACGTATCGAGCGAGCGCTTCGGTGCTGTCGCGGTCAGGATCGACCGAGACGAATAAAACCTGCAGATCCTGCGCTTCTTCTCCGCCTGCATCCAACAGCAGGCTGTGAAACTGACTCAGCTCGTGCAGCGTGTTGGGGCAGACGTCGGGACAGGACATGTAGCCGAAAAATACGAGACTCCATTTACCGCGCAGGCTGCTCTGGTTGATTGGGCCGCGATCGTGGGTTTGCAGTTCGAATCCACCGATTGGGCGAAAATTCTTGCGTAGCACGCCCTCCAGTTCCGCCGGTGGCGCGGGCGGCCTTACCAGCAGGTGCGTAATCAGCAGGACCAGCGCGAAACCCAGGCCGATTACCAGGCTGCCAATCGGTATGATCCGCTTGCTCGTCATCCCGCTGGTGAATCAGTTGCCGGCGATACCGCAATCAGGGAATTGCGACATGGTTATACTTGACGATGTGCTCGTTGATCACTCCGGGTTTGATCAACTCGAGATGCTCATCGCGTAATCTGATGGTGCAGGGTGAAAGCGCGCCACACTCGAAAACGATGCGATCCTCGAGATAACCGTACCTCTCGATCTGAATGGTCGCGGGCTCGGACAACAGCCCGTACTTGCCGCGCAAAATGGCGGCACTGGAGACGTGTTTTCTCGCCTTCTCAAAAACCTGGCTGACTACCCGATCCTCGACCTCGATGGCGTAGGGGTAGGGAATGAACATCATTCCTACCCAGCGGTCATCGAAGAACTTGATGTAGATGTTGTTGCGGGATGTCATAGCCGGGCTGTCGCTATTGCCTTCACGGGCATAAAACCCGGAAAGTTTTTCCTCGATAGCGGTCTGCGCCGATAGCGTCACGGCTGGAATCATCAGGATTACAAGCAGCAATGCTGGCAGAATTTTGCTAACCGGCCTGGATTCGTCTCTGGAATAACTTGTCTTTTGCATTTTGTATCAGGGTTTTCAGTGTGGACTGGCTTACCTGTTCGTGCTCGCGCATTTCGGCAAGATTGTGCAGTCGTGAATCATGAGTCTTGAAGTGCAGCTGGAACCAGTGAGCCAGTTTTTTCCGGAACTCGGCTTCGTCCAGTTGTACCGTGTTCTCGAATTCCTCGGTGATATCGCGTATGTCATCCAGCAAGCGCTCGTGATCCGCGCGATGCTGCGGGTAATGATCGTAGTCATACCTCAGCATCATCTGCTCCTCGAGCGCGAAATGGGCCGAAATGTTACCGTAAATTTCGCCGAGGCTATCGATGACCAGTTCCTTGTCGCTCTGGTCCTCGATCAACTGGTAGACGTCATTGATCTGGCGAATCAATTGCTGATGCTCGAAATCAACGCCGGCGATACCGGTGCAGTACTCTTCCCGCCATTCGATCAAAGTCATCTACCAGCGTCCTGTTCGGTGGGGCGATCCGATTAACCCAGATCCGCCAAAAAAGTTATGCCCCACGCTATCATGATCATCCGAGTTTCAAATTGATCAAAGTCAAACCTGCCCGGCCGCTTGCCGATACGGTACGAGTCGACAGTCTTAACAATTTTTCGATTTGACTTTTATCAAATCATTTTTGCAATCGTCTGGTTAACCTGCCAATTACCAAATTTTCACCAGTCGAAGGCTCCCGGAACAGGCAATCTGCCACTGGGCGAGTATCTGGAAGCGGTCGGACACGGTGAATATTCAGGGCCTTATAAAAATTTAGAGGTTTGCCATGTCACAAGAAGCCGATCTACCGAAACCCGAACGCATCCCGTTTTTTCAAAGGGTGCTCGAAAATCCGTTCCTACTGCTGTTCCTGGGTGTCGTGATGCCGACCGTGTTCTACATTCTGTGGGGCATCATGGAAATCGCGACTATACCGGTAGCGCCTTAATCTAAGGAGAATATCAAATGAGTTCTTTCTTACCCCCATCGGAACGGATCTGGTGGAAGACGCCGATCGGTAAAGAAGAGGTTCTCTGGATCGGTATCGCACTGGTCTGGTGCCTGATCATGTTTTTCATGATGCCCTACTGGCATATTTACGGAAAACAGAATCTCTCGAACGAGGCTTACCAGACAACGGCGCCGAGGTTTCAGGCCAAGGTCGATGAAATGGTCACCCAGTACAAGATCGGCGAGCAAGCGGGGATTCCAATCGTAAAACCTCCGGCCGGTAGCGACGTCTACATGCTTGGCCGCCTGTGGCAGTGGTACCCGATTCTCGAGCTGGAGAAAGATCAATCCTATCGACTGCACCTGTCATCGATGGACTGGAATCACGGTTTCTCGCTGCAGCCGGTCAATATCAACCTGCAAATCATTCCAGGCTATGAAATGGTTATTACGGTGACGCCGGATCAGGCGGGCGAGTTCACGGTGGTGTGCAACGAATTCTGCGGCATCGGTCACCACCTGATGCTCGGCAAAATCTACGTCAAGGAGAACTAGCATGGCACAGTTCAGAGTTTGCCCGGATTCGGGATTCTATTTTGACAAGTCGGCCGAAAGCCTGATGAAGGCAAACGCGGTCGCCGGTGCGGTTTTCCTGTTGGTTGCGGGCTTCCTCGGTCTCGGCGTTATCCTGACCCGTTGGCAGGAAGTTCACCTGTTGCCCGCCGATGTGTTTTACCAGGTGCTTACCGGGCACGGCATCAACGCGCTGATTTTCTGGATCATCTTCTTCGAAATGGCGATTCTCTATTTCGCCTCGTCGACACTGCTGCGCACCCGCCTGGCTGCGCCGCGCTGGGCCTGGCTCGGTTTTGCGTTGATGCTTATCGGCGCCGTGATGAACAACATCGCCGTGTTGCAGGGTAACTCCAGCGTCATGATGACGTCTTATGCGCCAATGCAGGCGGCGCCGCATTTTTATCTCGGACTGATCCTGTTTGCCGTGGGCGCGCTGATCGGGTGTTTCGTCTTCCTCGGTACGCTGGTCATCGCCCGGGATGACAAGACCTACGAGGGCTCCATTCCGCTGGTCACCTTCGGCGCGTTAACCGCGTGCATTATCGCGATTTTTACCATCGCGTCGGGCGCGATCATCCTGGTGCCCACCTTTCTGTGGTCGGTCGGTTACATCGGACACATCGACGCGGCCATGTACCGCCTCATCTGGTGGGGACTGGGGCACTCGTCGCAACAAATTAACGTCGCCGCGCACGTGTCGGTCTGGTACCTGATCGCGGGCGTGCTGTTTGGCGCGCGCCCGATGTCGGAGAAGGTCAGCCGCAGCGCCTTCCTGTTGTATATCCTGTTTCTGCAGCTGGCCAGTGCGCATCACCTGTTGGCGGACCCGGGCCTGAGCTCGGAGTGGAAGGTTTTCAACACCAGTTACGCGATGTACCTCGCCGTGCTGGCGAGTATGATCCACGGGCTTACCGTGCCCGGCTCGGTGGAAGTCGCGCAGCGTGCCAAGGGCTACACCAAGGGCATGTTCGAATGGCTGCGCAAGGCGCCCTGGGGTAACCCGGTGTTTTCGGGTTTTTTCTTATCGCTGATTATCTTCGGCTTCATCGGCGGTATCACCGGAGTGGTCATGGGCACCGAGCAGATCAACCTGATCATCCATAATACCATTTACGTACCGGCACACTTCCACGCGACTGTCGCGGTCGGCACCACGCTGACATTCATGGCGCTGACCTACCTGTTGATTCCGGTGCTGTTCCGCCGTGCACTGTTCTTGCCGTGGATGGCGAAGTGGCAACCCTACGTTTTCTCGGCCGGCATGACCCTGATGATCCTGTTCATGCTCGGCGCGGGCACGCTTGGCGTATCGCGACGTCACTGGGACATGGATTTCACCGGCGTGATGGCGGTGGCCGGTATCGGCGGCGTGCTCGCGGTGCTGGGCGGCGCGATGTACCTGATCGTGACCGTTGGTTCGCTGCTGTTCGGCAAGAAGCTCGATGAATCCGCCGGCCTGTTCCAGGGTTTTGGCGTGCCGCTGGCGCCATCTGCTTATACCGTCGGGCAACCCGAGCGGCTGCCGATGGCGCCGAAGCTCGCGGTGGAACAGCACGGTTCTGGTGGCATGGAGGCGCCCGGCACCTTCGCGCTGGCGTTGGCCTTGCTGGTGTGCTTCGTCGTGTACTACTTCATAAACTGGGATTACCTGGCCTCGGTATGGCCTCTCAGTTAGCCAAAGTGTCGGCTGGACGCGGGATCGACTGCGGTCGATACCACGTCGGGGCCAATGCGGACAGGCGGCTGAAGTACCTGTTCGGCCAGGTTTCGAACCTGCTGAAGCTGCGCATCGGCATCATCATGATGTTGACCGCGCTGGTGGCCATGGTGATTACACCGGGGCCGCAGCCCAGCGGATTCGAAATGCTGGTACTGTGCTTCGCGGTATTGATCTCGGCCGGTGCCGCCGGGGCTTTTAACCAGTACTACGAGGTCGACATCGACCGCAAGGTCGCGCGCACCTGCACCCGGCCGTTTGTTACCGGGTACTTTCGGAAAGGCCCGCTTTGGCTCGGTATTATCGCCATGTTGTTGATCGTCGGCGTCATGCCAGCGGCCCTGATGCTGAATCTGGCCACCGCTTTCTACATATTCCTCGGTGCATTTTTCTACGCCATCGTCTATACCGTGTGGCTGAAACGGCGATCCTGGACCAATATCGTCATCGGTGGCGCTTCGGGCAGTTTCGCGGTGCTCGCCGGCGCGGCCGCGGTAGATCCGAACCTGGGGCCGGTGCCGATCCAGCTTGCGCTGGTGCTATTTTTATGGACGCCGTCGCATTTCTGGAGCCTCGCGATCGCGAAGAACAAGGATTATGCCAGGACCGGCGTGCCGATGTTGCCGGTCATCATCGGTAAGCGCCGCTGCGCCGAAGTGGTGATGCTCAACACCCTGATGCTGGTTGGCATCTCTATCCTGCCGTTCTTCTACGGTATGAGCTGGATATATCTTGCCTGCGCCGCGGGCGGTGGCGGTTATTTCATTTATCATAACTACCTGATGATCAGGGACCCGGCGCCGCGCGTCGCGATGAAGAGCTTCTTCGCCTCGCTGTTGCAGCTGGTGCTGTTGCTGGTGGGCGCGGTGCTCGACGTGCTGCTGCTCGGGTAATCCGTCCAGCCAGATTCCAATGCGCCACATGCTTCTCAGCTGGGGATTCCTGATATTTATGGTGCTTGTGCCTGTGACACAGGCCGGCGCGCAATTGACCGACGAAACTTTCGATTACGACCAGGCGCTTGTGGCCAGCCAGGCGGCGGTCGGTAACCGGCTGGACGCGCATCGATTTACCGATGTTGACGGTGAGGCGGTAAGGCTGGATCAGTTCAGGGGTAAACCGCTGGTGCTGAGCATGGTATACACCAGTTGCTACCAGATCTGCCCGATGACCACGCGCCACCTGTCGAAAGTCGTGGAAAAGGCGCGCGCCGCGCTCGGTGACGACAGTTTTACCGTGGCGGTGGTTGGTTTCGATAGCGCGATCGACACACCTGACGCAATGCGCTATTTCGCCAACAAGCAGGGCATTTATGGAAAAAACTGGCAGTTGCTCAGTGCCGATGCGCATACCGTCGCGGCCTTGTCCCGGGATCTCGGGTTTCTTTACTATCCGTCGTCGAACGGTTTCGATCACCTTATCCAGGCGACGATCATCGATGCCGATGGCAAAGTGTATCGGCAGGTCTACGGGCAGGTATTCGACACGCCGCTGCTGGTCGATCCCCTGATCGAACTGGTGCTGGGGCGCGCCCCTCCGGAACAGCCGCTGCTGGATAACCTGGTGAATCGCATCAAGCTGTTCTGCACTACTTACGATCCGGCGCGCGACGGCTACTACTACGATTACTCGCTGTTCGTCGGCATGTTTATCGGCGCCACGATTATTGGTTTTGCCGGTACCGTCGTGGTGCGCGGTTTCAGGCAATCGCGCCGTTCGAATTGACTTTAGTCAGATCGACCTCGCGCGCATTCGGCTACAGTCGAATCGTTTCCGTTTCCTCGAACTTTGCAGAGTATTCGAACAGGTGTTAGTCAATCCGGTAAAGCGCGCCTACCTGGCGCTGGAGTCATGGTTTAACATTTCGTTCGGCCCCGAATGGAATCCGCTTTACCATCTCGGGACCTTGTCGTTTTTCCTGTTCTGGGTGATCCTGGTTAGCGGCATTTACCTGTTTATACCATTCCACGGCAGCGTAGCGGGTGCGTATGCGTCGGTGGAATACATAACCCATGAGCAGTGGTATGTGGCCGGCATCATGCGCAGCCTGCACCGCTATGCCTCGGACGCGGTGGTGATCACGGTATTACTGCACATGTTCAAGGAGTTTGCGTCGGGGCGTTACCGCGGATTTCGCTGGTTTTCGTGGGTTACCGGTGTGCCCAACCTGTGGATGGTGGTGACGCTGGGCATTACCGGTTACTGGCTGGTGTGGGACGAGCTGGCGCAGTACATCGCCATCGGTTCGGCGCAGCTGATGGATGCGCTGCCGATTTTCTCCGGCGCGATGACACGCAATTTCGTCTCGGGCGGCATGACCGACCGATTTTTTATCCTGATCGAGTTTCTGCACCTGCTGGGCCAACCGCTAATTCTCGTGTTTATGCTGTGGCTGCATGTCAAACGCCTGTCCAATGTCGAGATCAATCCACCGCGTGGGCTTGCAATGGGCACCTTTATCGCGCTGCTGGCGTTGTCGCTGTGGCATCCCGCCGTGAGCCACGCGCCGGCAAATCTCGACAGCGTGCCGCGCGAGCTGCGTATCGACTGGTTCTACCTCAACGTATACCCCTTGCTCGAGTACTGGCCCGCACGCCAGGTCTGGATGTTAACCACCGGAGTTACGCTGCTGTTGATGATGTTGCCCTGGCTGCTGCCGAAAAAAGACGGGCCCAAGGCAATAGTCGATCTCGATCACTGCAACGGCTGCGGTATTTGCTTCGAGGATTGTCCGTTCGATGCGATTTCGGTGCAGGCTCGGACTGACGGTGCGCGCTACGAACACGAAGTGGTGGTCGATCCGGCGCTATGTGGCGCCTGCGGGATTTGCGCCGGTTCCTGCCCGGCATCCAATCCATTCAGAACGTCGCGGGGGGAATTGAAAACCGGTATCGATATGCTGCAGTTGCCGGTGGATGAAATGCGGCGGCTGACGCGGGAGTCCGTAACTGCGATTAGCGTGGAGCCGAAAATAATCGTGTTCGGTTGCGAGCATGGTTTGAACGTGGAGCGACTCAATCGCGAAGATACCCGCGGGATCCGCCTGATCTGCAGCGGTATGCTGCCACCGACGCTGGTCGAGTACGCGCTCAAGCAGGGCGCTGCCGG
>JAACFA010000044.1 GCA_009937625.1 Gammaproteobacteria bacterium
TACGCTATGCCCACCAGGGAGGACGAAATCCCCCGGTCATCGTGATTCATGGCAACCAGACGCAGCATTTACCGGATGCCTACCTGCGTTACCTTACGAACTTTTTTATCACCAGGCTAAAACTCAAAGGAACGCCGCTTCGAATCGAGCTGAAAGCCGGAAAAAACCCCTTTGCGGGCAAAAAAAGTGCAAAAAAGCGGAAATAACGAGACTGATTTAAAAATTCGTGCCTAATTAGGCAAAAATTCCGAAAAAGTGGGCCATTTCAGCATAGACTTTAGAATATGGGCTTACAGCGAATCATGGTCACCAACGCCAAGGGCGGTTGTGGTAAGACGACTATTACCACGAACATCGCGTCGCACTATGCGCGA
Organism: Gammaproteobacteria bacterium; assembly: GCA_009937625.1. GTDB lineage: Bacteria > Pseudomonadota > Gammaproteobacteria. Next base: position 375 of record JAACFA010000044.1, read on the forward strand.
CTGGGCAAGAACGTGCGCCTGTTCGACCATGACTCCCAGGGATCTTCGCTGGCGTGGATCAACCGTCGTCCCGAAGACGCAGCAGCGATTACCGGTGTCGATGCCTCCAGGAATGCCGATCACCGCCTGACGCGTTCCTGGCAGTTACGGATTCCGCCCGAAACTGATGTGGCCATCATCGATTCGCCGGCGGGTGCCGATATCGCCGAACTCGCCACCCTGTTTCAGCAAAACGACTCGGTGCTGATCCCGGTCTTGCCGTCGCCAATCGACATTCACGCCACCGCCCATTTCATTAAGGCCCTGCTGACCATCGGGCGGGCGCGCAAGAAGATGATCCGGCTGGCGGTGGTGGCCAACCGGGTGCGTAAAAATACCCTGATGTATCATTCGCTGGAACGCTTCCTGTTCAGCCTGAACATTCCTTTTATCTCGAGCCTGCGCGATACGCAACTGTATGCCCGTGCGATCGAAATGGGCATCGGCGTACAGGAAATTCCGACCTCCCGCAACAAGCTCGACAAGGAGCAATGGGCGCCGATTATTCGCTGGCTCGACTCCCCGGTCGTGAGCGAATCTGCACCCGTCACGCCACTGTTCAATAGTCACGAACAATAGTTTTCGTCCTGCTCGCGGCGACAAAGTTAATTATTTCGAATATTGCTGTTTGGAGAGGCGTCGGCGCTAAAGCCTATGCTATGATTGCGCGAATTTTTTACCACGGTACTGCCATGAATCTGTTTCGCTCAATCGCTCTCGGTCTGCTCCTGCTCACCGCCCTGTCAAATGCCAATGCCAACGATTTCGAAGCCACGCTGAGCAAAGAAACTGCCCAGTTTACTTTTCGCTCGGATTCCAGCCTGATCGGCTGGGGTGGGTCCGACCTGGCACTCGGCCTGTTTTACAATGAAGAAAGTGATTTCATCCTGCAGGCGAGCCTGCTGCAGATGCGCCAGGCGTCACAGGAAAACCCGCTGACCTTCGGCGTCGGGGTAAAAGGCTATCTCGGCGTGCTCGATGATCCCGATGAAGATGTGTTCGCCTTCGCCATCGGTGGCCAGCTTCGGTATACCATTGCCGGCACCATGCCGATGGCCGTTTACGTGGAAGGCTTTTACGCCCCGGAAATCACGAGTTTCGGCGATACCGAGGAAGTGATCGATTATACCGTCGGGTTCCAGATCGAAGCGCTGCCGCAGACGATAGCGTTCGTCGGAGTACGGCATCTGGAGTTCGAAGGGGACGACGGTGATTACGAGGCCGACGACGACAATATCCATTTCGGCGTGCGCCTGACGTTTTAGCCAGTATCCCTAATCGGGTTTCTGCGGCGGCGAGACTACCCAGCACCGTGCATGGATGGTGCTTCATCGCGCCGGGCATCGGGTAATGCTATTCGATGAACAGGGCTGGATCGATCCAGGTTCCGTTTAGTCCGAGGCTCCAGTGCAGATGGGGCCCGGTAACGCGACCGGTGGCACCGACTTTGCCGACGACCTGGCCCTTGGCCACGCGCTCGCCCAGCTTGACGTCGATTTCGCTGAGGTGGGCGAACATCGAAATCAGGCCCTGCCCGTGGTCGATGTAAACCAGGTTGCCACTGAAAAAGAAGTCGCCCAGTTCGATCACCTTACCCGCGCTGGGGCTCACTATCGGGGTGCCGTTGGCGGCCGCTATATCCATACCGCTGTGAGGGTTGCGCGGTTGCCCGTTGAACACCCGGCGCCGCCCGAAGCTACCGCTGCGCACCCCTGATACCGGTAGCAGAAAATCGACGTCGACCGCGCCCTTGGAATAATGGTTACGCGCCTTTTTTTTGCGCGCCTTTTCAGCCAGAATGCGCTCCATGTCGCTGGCGTAGGGATTTACCTTGCGGTCGTCGGTGATCGTAATATGCTGGGTGGTGTAGTTTTTTCCCCTGACCTCGAAAAACTTTTTGTGCACCTTGTCGCTGGCGCGTGCCTCGATGTAGTGCTCGCCGGGTTTCAGGCTTAGCGGCAGCCCGACCAGCGCGCTCGGTACCCCTGCGATCTGCGTAACCAGCACCGGCTTGCCGTGGAACCGGTACTCGGTCGGGTCATCGCTGCCGAGCTCGATCACCGCGATGCCGCCGGGCACCAGCGACTGGCGGGGTTGCGCCCCGGCGGGTAACAGGTAGAGCAACATCAGTATTAACAGGGCCGCGCGCACGTTCGGATCCAAATCAGGGAATACGCCTGAAGTATGCGAACTTTTAAATCCCGGTCAAGGTCCTAGTGGGGTTTGTGATCGTTTTTCGACCGTGCCCGCGAAGTTTGCGGTGATTCTTTTCATCCTTCAGGACAGCTATGGCAGATCTGGGCAGCATCTCGGACAGGGTACTCGTATTCGGTGGGCCCTACAGTAATCTGGCGGCGACCGAGGCGATGCAACGGCGTGCGCTGGAACTGGACATCCCCGCGGAGCGGGTTATCTGCACCGGGGACCTGGTAGCCTATTGCGCCGAACCGGTGCAAACGCTCGAACTGATCCGCGACTGGGGCATTCAGGTGGTGATGGGCAATTGCGAAGAGTCGCTGGCCTTCAGCGAACCCGACTGCGGTTGTGGCTTCGACGAGGGCAGCAGCTGTTCCGCACTGGCGCTTACCTGGTACGAATACGCTAATCGCCGGGTCACGCCGGCGCAGCGGCGCTGGATGCAGTCCCTGCCGCGCAGTATCGAGTTCCAGATGCATGGCAAACGTTTCAGTACGGTCCACGGCAGTCCGGCGAGCATCAATGAATTCGTCTTCGCTTCGCAGGATGCGGCGCCCAAGCTGGCGCAGATTCGCCAGTCCGGGGTCGATGTCGTGGTTGGCGGCCATTGCGGCATCCCGTTCGGGCAGCAAATCGAGGATTGCCACTGGCTCAACGCTGGGGTCATCGGCCTGCCCGCCAACGACGGTGGCAGTCATGGCTGGTACATGCTGCTCGAACCGGTCGACTCGGCCCTGCAGGTCAGCTGGCATCGCCTCGACTACGATTACCTGACCAGCCGGCAATCGACCGTCGCCGCCGGCATGCTCGAGTACGGCCAGGCGCTGGGCGACGGCCTCTGGCCCAGCACCGATATCCTCCCCGAAACCGAGCGCCAGCAGCGCGGACAACCATTGAATCTCCCTACAATAAAAATCTAGCCTGGTTCGGTCTCTCATCGATCCGGCAGCTGGCACAGTTCACTGCGACTGACCGAGTGGCCTGCGGCTTCCCGAAAAGCCTAAAAAATCCACCCTTTTTCGGGGAGCCGCAGGCCACCCTGTCAGTCGCGCGGGGGGTTCCGGCGGTTGCCGATCGAAGGGAAAGTACCGGGGAAACGACCGGAACTGCTACTGCTGTGGGGCGGTGTTCGAAGCTGGGTTGGTCTGGAACTGTTCGACCCAGAGCAGGGTGGCGCCGGCGACGGCGACAGGCATGGCGAAGAAATTGACGATCGGGATGCTGGTCATGATCATGACGCCTCCACCGAAGCCGAGGGAGATGCCGCGCCGCTGCGCCAGGCGCCGTTTTTGCTCGGAGAAGACGATGTCGTGATTGCCCATCGGGTAGTCGAAGTATTCGAGCGACAGCAGCCAGGAACCGAAAACCACCCACAGCAGCGGCGCAATCAGGTTGATTCCGGGAATCAGCGTGACCAGGAACAGGCCGAGGGCCCACAGCGCAATGTACCCCAGTTTACGTAACTGCGAAGCGATAGCGTCGATTGCCATCTTCATGAAGCTGATGTCGGACGAGACCGCGCGCCCGGTGAGCTGTATCTCGATTTTTTCGGACATCAACGCATTGAAAGGCGCGGCGATGATATTGGCAACCGGGGTGAAGGCAAAAAACACCGTCATTGCGGCCAGCACGCCGAAAAACAGCCAGATTAGGGTTTCGAGAAACTCCAGGAAACCGGGCACGAAGGACATCAGCCAGGCGACGAAGGGCGTAAACAGGCCGTACCCGTACCAGATCAGGAAGCCGAACAGGAGTAGATTGATCAGTAGCGGGATGACCACGTAGATACGCACCCCGGGCAGGTTGAGCAGGCTGAACGCGCGCGCCAGAGCCCGGGTGCCAGTCGTGATGTCGGCCAGCATCGCCAGTCGGTCCTAAGGCAGTTCCACCGGTTCCGGCGCGGTCCAGCCGTCAGCGCGATGTTCGACCGCGATGCGGGTGTAAACCCCGCCACGCACGTTAAACTCGGCGTTGATGCGCATGAAGCGGGGCGCGGCCGCCGCGACCAGGTCCGACAGGATCTGGTTGGTAACCGCTTCGTGAAACGCGCCGCGGTCGCGATAACTCCAGAAGTACAGTTTCAATGCCTTGAGCTCCAGGCAGCGCTGGTCCGGCACGTACTCGATTTCGATCGTGGCGAAATCCGGCTGCCCGGTAAGCGGGCACAGGCAGGTAAACTCGGGGGTATCGATGTGAATGGTGTAGTCACGCTCCGGGTTCGGATTTTCAAAGGTGTCCAGCGCGGTAGAAGGCTCGGTGCTCATATCGGTTGCTCAAGATTAAAATCGGGCGGGCGGCGCATCGCGGGTCCGCGGCGCGCCATTATATATCGGCCCGCGGAATAGGCAATTATTTGCGGCGAATTACTGCTGGCGAGTAACGCAGATGGTATACTCGCCCCGCAAAAATATTACCTGGAATTTCTCGCTCGAATGCGTCTCAGTCAAATCAAGATTTCCGGCTTCAAGTCGTTCGTGGATCCAAGCACGATCGGCTTTCCAGCGAACATTACCGCCATCGTCGGACCCAACGGCTGCGGTAAATCCAACGTGATCGATGCGGTGCGCTGGGTTATGGGTGAATCCTCGGCCCGCAACCTGCGGGGCGAATCGATGGAAGACGTCATTTTCAGCGGTTCTTCCAGCCGCCAGCCGGTCGGACAGGCTTCGGTGGAGCTGGTGTTCGACAATACCGACGGCCGGGTCACGGGCGAATATGCGAAGTACAACGAAATATCGGTTAAACGCATTGCCACCCGCGCCGGTAAGTCCAAGTATTTCTTGAACAATACCCGCTGTCGCCGGCGCGACATCGCCGACATCTTCCTCGGTACCGGCCTCGGCCCGCGCAGCTACTCCATTATCGAGCAGGGCATGGTTAGCCGGGTGATCGACGCCAAGCCCGACGAGCTCAGGGTTTACCTCGAGGAAGCGGCCGGGATATCCAAGTACAAGGAGCGGCGTCGCGAAACCGAGACGCGTATCCGGCATACGCGCGAAAATCTCGATCGCCTGATCGATTTGATCGAAGAGATCGACAAGCAATTGACCCGGCTCGATCGGCAATCGAAAACCGCGGAGAAATACAAGGCGCTGAAACAGGATCAGCGTCGGCTCGAAGCCGAAAGCCTGCTGTTACAGAAACAGGTCTTCGACGATGAATTCGAGGTGCAGCGGCGCAAACTCGCCGGTTCCGAGACCGCCATGGAAGAACGCACCGCGGCATTGCGCGAAACCGAACGCGAAATCGAGCAATCACGGCAGCAGCTGACCGAGGCCAGCGAGCAGCACAACGAGGTTCAGGGTCGCTTTTACAGGCTTGGCTCGGAGATTTCGGGCAAGGAACAGGCGATAGAGCACCAGAAGAGCCTGCGCCAGCTTAATCGCCAGGAACTCGCGGGCATCGAGCAATCGCTGCAGGATGCGCAGCAAGTCCTGGCCGCCGACGAGGCTCGATCCGCGCAGCTGAAACAGCAACTCGAAGAGATTGCGCCCGGGCTCGAAACCAGCGGCGATAACTTGCAGCAGCAGCAGGAGGCGCTGGCGCAGGCCGAACATAAAATGCAGGAGTGGCAGGAGCTGTGGGATCAGTTTCGGCGCGAATTTCACCAGGTGCACGAGGCCGCCCAGATCGAAAACCGGGGTATCGAACACATCGAGCGCCAGGTGCAGCGTACCGACCAGCAGCGCGCGAGGCTGCAACAGGAACTCGATACGCTCGACGCGACCGCCGCGGCCCGGGAGATCGATGAGCTCCAGGCTAATGTCGACGCCAGGTCCGAGGAATATGCCGCGATCATGGCGCAATTGCAGACCCGCGCCGACGAGATTCAAAAACTGCGCGGCAGCTGCGAGCATTCCTCCAGCGAGCTCGATGAGCGTCGCAACCAGGTGCAGACCCTGCGCGGTCGTCTGAGTTCACTGGAAGCCCTGCAGCAACACGTGCTTGCCGAAACCAGCGATGAAATCAAGGACTGGTTACAGCGCAACAATATTGATTCGAGCCGGCGCCTGACCGGCCTGATCAAGGCCAAGGGGAATATCGAAAAGGCGCTCGAAGTCGTACTGGCACCGTATCTCGGCGCCTATTGCGTGCAGCCGGGGGAATTGATACCGGACGCGTTTGTGCCAAATCATAATCTCACGGTGTTCGATTGCGAACCGGTGCCGGTACGCGCGTCCGAGCGCAACTGGGCCAGGCTGGCCGATCTGGTCGAGTGTGAAGTCGATCTGTCGGCGATTCTCGAGGGTATCTACCTGTGTCCCGACCTGGAAGATCTGCGCGCCAAGCGCCCGCAGCTGAAATCGGGTGAAAGCCTGGTGACGCCGCAGGGACTGTGGGCTGGCGGCAACTGGCTGCTACAGCTGGGTGATGAGGACGAACACGCCGGCATGCTGGCCCGCTCCCAGGAAATCGAGGATATCCAGCAGCGCCTGGGCAATATCACGCAGTCCGCGATGGCGTTGAAATCGCGTTATGACGGGGACCGTCAGCGCCTGCAGCTGCTGGAGCAGGAATGGGACCAGAATCAGCAGTCGCTCGCCGGTTTACAGCATCAGCTGTCCGAACTGCGTCAACAACTGGGTGAGCGGCTTAGCCACGCGGAGCAGGTGCAGAATCGACGCCAGCAAATACATGGCGAGCTGGCGGAGCTCGACGATTTAAAAGCCGGGCACACCACCGAGCTGCAGTCGAATAGCGCCAAGCGCAACGACTTCCTGGCTCAAATTGCGCAAATGTCGGAACTGGAAAGCGGCCTGTTGCAGCAGAAAACCCAGCTGCAGCAGCAGCTTGCCGATAACCGCGAAACCCTGCAGCAGGCGCAGGAAAGCGCGCACGAGCAGCAGATCAAGCATCAGGCGCTAGAATCGGAACAACGCGCCACGCTGTCGAACATCGACCGCATCAGGCAGCAAAGCGAGCAGTTTACCCGACGCATCGAAGAGCTCGACAGCGCGATCGACGGGGCCGATGACCCGATCGTCGAACTCGAATCGGCACTGCAGGAATTGCTGCAGCAGCGCAATCAGAACGAGCAGGAACTCCAGCAGTCGCAGCAGGCGGTCAGCGAACTCGATCATCGTCAGCGCGAGCTGGAAGGCGAGCGCCACAAAAAGCAGCAGCGGGTCGACGAAATGCGCAACGAGCTCGAACGCGAGCGACTGCTGCTGCAGGAAGCCAGAATCCGTGGCACCACGATCGAGGAACAGCTGCAGAAGTCCGGCCAGGATATGGACGAATTGAAGCAAAATCTCGATCCGGAAGCCGATTTGCAGGAATGGAGCAGGCGGCTGGATAAGCTCAACAATCGCATCGAGCGGCTGGGCCCGATCAACCTGGCGGCGATCGAGGAGTACCAGGAACAGGCGGAGCGCAAGCAGTACCTGGACGCCCAGAACGCGGACCTGGTCTCTGCCCTCGATACGCTCGAGGATGCGATTCGCAAGATCGATCGCGAAACCCGGGATCGTTTCAAGGAAACCTTCGAGCAGGTAAACAGTCGCATCGGCGAAAGATTCCCGAGGCTTTTCGGTGGTGGCGAGGCGCACCTCGAAATGACCGAGAACGATTTGCTCAACACCGGCGTTCAGATCATGGCGAGACCGCCTGGCAAGCGCATAACCAACCTGCAATTGTTGTCCGGCGGCGAGAAGGCGCTAACCGCGGTTGCCCTGATCTTCGCGATCTTCGAGCTCAATCCATCGCCTTTCTGCATGCTTGACGAAGTCGACGCGCCGCTGGACGATGCCAACGTGGGGCGCTTCTGCGCCATGGTTGCGGAAATGTCGGAGCAGGTGCAGTTCATCATGATCACGCACAACAAGATAACCATGGAGATTGCACAGAACCTGAACGGGGTGACCATGCACGAGCCCGGAGTTTCCCGACTGGTATCGGTAGATGTCGGCGAAGCGGTGGTCCTTGCCGGGGTACAGTAATGGACGCGACTACGTTCAGACTGGTGCTAGTCGTTATCGCGGTGATCGTGGCGCTGGCAATCTATCTTTACGGTCAGCACCAGTCTCGGCTACGCAAACGCAGCGCGATAGAAACCTTTACCCGCGAGGAGGTCGACTCGGCCTTCATCGAGGACGAGCAGCTGCGATTCGAGCTTAATAACCTGAACCAGGTATTGCACGACAACGAGGACGAGGAAATCCTCGATCAGATTCATATCAATCCAGCCGAGGAGTCCCCGCAAAAGCCGCAGTCCTTGCCCGATCCCGAGATTTTCGTGCCGACGTTAATGCGCGACAAGGAGGCGGATCGCGTGGTCAGCTATCATTTACGCCACGACGATTTCAGGCTGATCACCGGCGAGGAGGCGAGTTCGGCGGTCGAGCACGCGGGCCTTGAACTGGACGACGACTCCTATCTGGAGTATCGCGAGGAGGGCGAGCTTGCCTTTCGGATTGCCAGCCTGAGCGCGCCTGGAGATTTCGCCGAGATCGAGCAGCTGGATTTCATCACGCTGGGATTCAACTGTTTTATCGATCTGGACGATTGCGGTAATCCTGGTCTCGCCTACGAAGCGATGCTGAAGAAGATCGATGAACTGGTGCGCATGTTGAACGTCAAGGTTTACCTGCCGAGCCAGGAACTACTGACCATTAGCGATGTCACGAGTATGCGTGAAAAGCTTTCCTGACATTGCCAGCGGTTGAGCTTATGGCCATTCCCAAAACGATCCAGGCCGAGGCCGGGCAGCTTCGACAGGAATTAAACGAGCACAACTACCGCTACCATGTGCTCGATGCGCCGGTTATCACGGACCAGGCTTACGACAAGCTGTTTCGTCGCTTACAGCAGCTTGAGCAGGAGTATCCCGAACTCGTCAGCGCCGATTCGCCGACGCAGCGGGTCGGCTCCGAACCAGCCAGCCATTTCGAAACGGTCACGCATGAAGTTGCGATGCTGTCGCTGGATAATGCCTTCGACGAGGAGGAAATGATTGCCTTCGATCGCCGCCTGCGCGACAAGCTGGATTACCAGGGCCAGCTGGCCTATTGCGCCGAACCCAAACTGGACGGGCTCGCGGTCAGCCTGCTCTACGAGGGTGGAGAACTGACCCGCGCGGCCACGCGTGGCGATGGCCGTAGCGGTGAGAATATTACCGCGAATGCGCGCACGATTGCCTCGATACCATTGCGCTTGCTGGGCGAAAAAGTGCCGGATCGTATCGAGTTGAGGGGCGAAGTCTATATGGAAGTCGAGGGCTTCGATGCCCTCAACCAGAGCCAGCGGCAAGCAGGCGGCAAGCTGTTCGCCAACCCGCGCAACGCCGCCGCCGGCAGCCTGCGACTGCTCGATTCACGGATTACCGCGAGTCGGCCGCTGACGTTTTGCAGCTACGGCATCGGCCTGATCGAGGGCGTCGACTTGCCGCCCGGGCAGTTTCAGCAAATGATGTATCTGCGTGAAATCGGTTTACCGATCAGCCGACAGATCGAGCTACTCGATTCGATCGACGGCTGCCTCGATTACTACCGGCGCATGTTGCAACAGCGGGAGCAGCTGGCCTTCGATATCGATGGCGTCGTATTCAAGCTCGACGATAGCGAGCTACAGCGCCAGGCCGGTTTCGTCTCGCGTGCGCCGCGTTGGGCGATCGCCTACAAATTCCCGGCCCAGGAGGTCATGACAACGCTGCTGGACGTGGATTTCCAGGTCGGCAGGACCGGGGCGCTGACGCCGGTGGCCAGGCTGGAGCCGGTAGCCGTCGGCGGCGTCATGGTCAGTAACGCCACGCTACACAACATGGATGAAATCGAGCGCAAGGATATTCGCATCGGCGATGTTGTCATCGTGCGGCGTGCCGGTGACGTTATACCCGAGGTCGTGGCGCCCGTGGTGCAGCAGCGCGAGGGCGAGCTACCCCGACCGCAAATGCCCGAGCGTTGCCCGGTCTGCGACTCCGAGGTATTGCAGCAACCGGGGCAGGCCGCGTATCGCTGCATGGGCGGGCTGGTCTGCGCGGCGCAGCGCAAGGAAGCGATAAAACACTTCGCGTCGCGCAAGGCAATGGACATAGAGGGCCTCGGCGATAAACTGGTCGAGCAAATGGTTGAGCAGGGCCTGATCGATTCGGTTGCCGATCTTTATCATTTGCCGCAAGCGCAGGTTGCGGAGTTGCCGCGCATGGCAGAGAAATCGGCAAGCAACCTGCTGGAGGCGCTCGATCAGAGTAAAAAGACCAGCCTGGCGCGATTCATCTATGCGCTGGGGATTCGCGAGGTTGGTGAATCCACCGCCGAGTCGCTGGCCGCGTATTTTGGTGAACTCGAACCGTTGATGGACGCAGGTACGGAAACTTTGCAAAAGGTCGAAGACGTCGGCCCCGTGGTGGCAGATAATATCAGGCATTTCTTCGACCAGGAAAAAAACAGGGCCATAGTCGAAAAACTAATCGCCGCCGGCATCCACTGGCCATCGATCGAGGTGACCCAGCAGGCGCAAACGCTGGAGGGTAAGACCTACGTGATTAGCGGCACGCTCGAGGGTCTTAGCCGGGACCAGGCGGCCAGCCTGCTGAAGGCGCGCGGCGCCCGGGTCAGCGGCAGCGTGTCGGCAAAGACCAGCGCCGTTATCAGTGGCGAGAATCCTGGATCCAAGGTTGCCAAAGCCGAGGCGCTGGGCGTCGAGATTCTCGACCAGGCCGGGTTCGAAGCGCTGTTAGGAGATGATCGATGATTTTAGACGAGGCAGAGCAGCAGGAGCTCAAGAAATATACCTACTCGGTTTACATCTTGCAGGCGCTGTGTTTTGTGACGCTGATTACCGGGGTCCTGGGCTTGATCGTCAACTATATCAAGCAGGACGACGTGCGCGGTAGCTGGCTCGAATCGCATTTCAGGTGGCAGAAGGCGACCTTCTGGTATGGCCTGCTGTGGTCGCTTTTAGGAATACTTACAACGCCGATTCTGGTGGGTTACGTGGTGCTGCCGGTGGTTACCATCTGGCTGATTTACCGTATCGCGCGCGGCTGGATTAATCTTGTCGATGGCAAGGAAATGTACCTGGAAAGAACGGGAGAAAAGCATGAATGATGATGAGCAGTGGCGCAGTAAGCTGAGCGCCGAGGAGTACCGGGTGTGCCGTGAGAAGGGCACCGAGCCGCCGTTCAGCGGCGAGTATTACCATAACCACCAGTCCGGCAGGTATCTCTGCAAATGCTGTGGCGAAATGTTGTTCGATTCCAGCGACAAGTATGACTCGGGCTCTGGCTGGCCTTCCTTCGACAGGCCGGCCTCGGAGCAGGTCATTCGCTACGAGGAAGACAACAGCCTTGGGATGCGCCGGGTCGAGGCCATGTGCGAGCGCTGCGGCAGCCACCTGGGTCATGTGTTCGACGATGGCCCCGCGGACAGCACTGGCAAGCGCTATTGCATCAATTCGCTGTCGCTCGACTTCGAGGCCGGCGGCGATGAATGAATCCGATTTCGACCAGATCGCCGAGGACACCATGGTCGCGATCGAGGAGGCGATCGAGGATTGCGGTGTCGATATCGACTACGATAACGCGGGCGGTATCCTGACGTTGGAATTTGCTGACGGCAGCCAGATCATCGTCAACAAGCAGGCCCCGCTGACCCAGATCTGGGTTGCGGCACGCTCGGGCGGCTATCATTTCGATTACGATGCCGCCGAGGAATGCTGGCGCTTGCAGGGAAACGGCGAGGAGCTATTCAGTTGCCTGAGTCGTTACTGTAGCGAGCAGGCCGGTGAGGACGTTGTACTCGGATAAGTTTGCGGTTTGACGCCATGCCCAGGCGGTCCGAAAACTCTGCACCTCGGCGACCAGCGCTACCCTGGCCGTCGATGGCTGACACAGCGGAACCATTAGAGCGCCACAATTGAGTTTAGCGAAAAGAAAGTTACTGGTTACTCTAATCAGGTACTGCGCCGCCTTTACTGCCGTCGCCTGTGTTTACACCTTGCTAGATTTCGCGGTCGATATCCGTCCTTCCGGTATCCAGGAGTCCTACCGCTTCACTCTTCGCGATTTTGCTGTCGATCGAGTCGAAATATTACGTCAGGACAACCTGGCTATCCTGGTGATAAAGCGTTCCGATGAAACCATTGCCGAACTGGAGAATTCCGGGAATAATCTGCAGGACCCGGAGTCCGACGGCAGCCGTCAACCCGACTTCGCTCGAAATGCCCTGCGTTCGAAGCATCCCGGGTATTTTGTAAGCTATGCGATCGGCACCGATCTCGGCTGTCCGGTTGCAGCTGTCGGACAGGAACTCGGGGAAGTCTGCGGTTCAGCGCGCTACGATTTTGCCGGAAGGGCATTCAAGGGCGCAAAGAAATTTCAGAATCTGGATATTCCGGATTATACTTTTGCCAGTGATTTCAGTACTTTAACGATCAGACCCTGAGCAGGATAGTAATATGCCTTCATTCGATGTTGTCTCCGAAGTCGATCACCACGAGTTGAGCAATGCGCTCGACCAGGCGAATCGCGAAATCGGCACCCGCTACGATTTCAAGGGCTCGAACGCCCGTATCGAGCAGACCGACAATCAGTTAACCCTGGAAGCCGAGTCGGAATTTCAGGTCAAGCAAATGGTGCCCATACTCAAAGAGAAGATGTCGAAACGCGGCATCGATGTCGACTGTCTCGAGTTCGGCGATATTGTCGAGATGAACAAGCGGGCGCGCCAGCCGGTAACTGTACGCGAGGGGCTGGACAAGGATCTGGCGCGCAAGATGGTCAAACTGATCAAGGACAGCAAACTCAAGGTACAGGCCGCGATCCAGGGTGAGCAACTCAGGGTCACCGGCAAGAAGCGGGACGACCTGCAGCAGGTCATGCAAAACCTGCGCGAGGCCGGGCTTGGAATCCCGTTACAGTTCAACAATTTTCGGGATTAATGCTGTCGGCTGGAATTGGCCCCGTCGCAGGATAACGGCTAGCCGGTCAAATAGACGTCAAAACGAATCGTTTTTTCACGGTAAACGATGTCGGGTTGGACGGCGGTCAGCGCGGGCGCTTTTGCCGGCCGTTTGACCACGACGCGCTTGCGGGCTTTTTGCAGCGCCAGCTCGAAGCCGGATGCGATATCCAGGTTGGCGGTTAGCGCCTGCAGAATTTGCATTTCCTTGGCAGGCTTGGCGCTGGATTTATGATTCGGAAACATCGGGTCGAGATAGATGCAGTCGAACGCGCGATCGTCGGCAAGCTGGCGCAGGTAAGCGCCGGCCTCGGCCTGTTCGAGTCGCATACGCCCGGCGACCTCGCTACTGGTCGGCTCGCGCGCGAGGCATTGCAGCGAGTAATCGAGGATGGCGCAGATCAGCCGGTTCTGCTCCAGCAGCGTGACCCGCTGTCCATGGCAGGCGAGGGTCAGGCTATCCGCGCCCCAGCCGGCGGTTAGATCGAGCACCTTGAGAATACTGCGAGCCTTGTTATTACAGGCCCTGAGCAGCGCCTGTTTCGGCTGCCTGGCGCGCCGGGCTAGCGCGCCGCTGGTGAAGCTGTGATAAAAAGACAGTGGCGCCCCTGGCAGGCGGATTGCGACACCCTGGTCGTCGGTTTCGATTTCGAGCTCGAGCGGCGCCTGGCGCGCGAGCGCGGCCAGGGTATCCGGGGCGAGAGGGGCGCGTGAATTCATCAGTAATGCGGGGGCTTTTCGATTTCGGAACTGATGCCGCTGGAGGTTTCGGCCCGGAGCGCCTTGAGCTGTTCCTTGAGTCGCTCGATGCCGAGGGTAAGGTTGGTAATCTCGCGATCCTGACTCGCGACCACGTCGTTTAACGCCTGGACGGTGTATTCCTGCTCGCTGTAAAGCGCCTCGAGACGCTCCAGCCTCGCCAGAAGTGTTTCATTCACGGAAAATAACCCTTGCCAAATCTGGCGAGTTTAACAAAAATTATCCCGGCCAAAATATATAATGATGGTTTACCGATAGCGAATTGAGCCGCATAATATGCGCATCGCAACCTGTTCGCAGGTTACATGGTAGTAATACGAATGAGGTTCCCCGTGAGCGAATCACAAATTGATAAAATAGCCCAGATCGCCGAGAGAATTTCGGCCGAAGAAAATCGACGTACCAGGCAGACGCATACGATAAGCAGCCTGCTGGAGGAACGGCAGCAGGTTCTGGTGTCGATGTGCGAGCTGGCGGAACTCGAGTCGGGCGAAGTGCCGGCGGAGACGGTGCTGCACAATCTGCGCAACTTTAATCAGCGGCTGGTCGACTACACCGCGATGGGCCATTTCGAAATTTACGAGCGAATCATCGACGGCAAGGAGCGGCGCGGAAATATCAAGATGGTGGCCGACCGGGTTTACCCGTCGATTTCCGAAACCACGCAATTGTTCGTCGATTTTAACGACAAGTACGAGGGCGCCGACGAGGCCGACAGTATTCGCGACCTTTACCAGGACCTGTCGTCGATCGGGGAGGCGATGGCGGAGCGCATCGAATCCGAAGACATGCTGTTGCGTGAAATCAGCGACAATCTCGAGAGCCCCAGCAAGTCCCTCTAACTCCGGCAGTTCAACCGGGAGTTTTCCAATCCGACACCATACCGATGCATCGCATTGCCGCGCGCGGGGAATCGATTCGGTAGCGCGATCCAGCTGTCAGTGTTTCAGGGCAGGACCTTGTTGAAAGGTTTCACCGTGACTTCGGCGTAGGCGCCCGCCTTGATATAAGGATCTTCGTCGGCCCAGGCCCGGGCCGCCTCCAGTGATTCGAATTCCGCGATGATGATACTGCCGCTGAACCCGGCGTCGCCGGGATCGGGGCTGTCGATCGCTGGATTGGGGCCGGCGATGATCAAGCGGCCTTCATCCTTGAGCGCGTTCAGGCGTGCTACATGATCGGCACGCACCGACATGCGAGCCTCGAGACTGTTTTCGTTATCGATGCCGACGATACTGTATAACATTAGCTGGTTTCCTCATCTGTGTTGGGCATGTAGCGGGCAAGATAAAACGCCTGCGCGACGACGAACGCGAGCGTCATGCCCATGAGTCCGAACAATTTGAAATCGACCCAGGTATCCTCGCTGAACTGCAGGCCAAGCGGATCGATTTCGGGCGCCACGATCATGTTGGCGATGCCGGCGACGACGAAAAAGCCGACCCAGGCCAGGTTGAGCTGC
>JAACFA010000241.1 GCA_009937625.1 Gammaproteobacteria bacterium
AGCAACGAACGGCTGGCGACGAAATTGGATACACCCGATTGCGCCACGATCAAATCGGCGCCGCGGTTGAGGGCCACGTTCTTCAACTGAATCAACAAGCCAGACTGAAATCCCTCGAGCAACAGGATCAGCGCCAGCGCACTGGAAATGGCGCCGCAGGTCAAAAGACTACGCAGCGGGTCATACATAATCTGCCGAATGACGGGTTTTATCGACACCTTATAGCTCGCGGGTCAGTTGCAGGACATCGCGGTAGCCCGCCACCTCGACCGGGAACCGGGTGTGTTCCTGCAGGTGGTTGCGAAACCCCTCGAGGGCGTCCGGTTCGCCGTGAACCAGGTGCACCGCGGTATCCGCTGACAGCTCCGAGTCTTGCAGCCACTGCGTCAGTTCCGCGTAATCGGCATGGCCCGACAGACCCGATATCGCCTCGATTTTCGCACGCACGCGAATCGAGCGCCCGTGGATTCTGACGTGGTCGGCGCCGGCCAGCATTTTCGCGCCGCGCGTACCGCCGGCCTGGTAACCGGCAAAAAGCACCGTGGTGCTGGGCGTGCCCAGCAGGCGCTTGAAGTGGTGCAGGATGCGACCGCCGGTAGCCATGCCGCTGCCGGCGATAATGATGTGCGGGAAGTTTTGCTCCATGATCGCTTTCGATTCATCAACGCTGCGGGTATAGGTCACCTGTTCGCACATCAGCATACACTCGTCTTCCGTCAGGCGGTGCAGTTCACGATGGCGACAGAAGATGTCGCTGACGCTGATCGCCATCGGGCTGTCCAGGTAAACCGGCATCCGCGCGATTTCACCGCTTTGCATCAGGCTGACAAGCAGGTGTTGCAGTAACTGCGCGCGGCCCACCGCGAACGCGGGAATCAGCACCACTCCACCCTTTTGCGCGGTACGGTTGACCAGTCCCGCGAGCTCCGCAAACGGCTCCTGTTGCGCGTGGCGCCGATTGCCATAGGTCGATTCCAGCAGCAGCATATCCAGAGGCGGTAGCGGTCTCGGGGAACGCATCAGGACATCATTGCCACGCCCCACGTCACCCGAAAAGCCGATGCGTTTGCCCCGGGCATCGACGATGACGCTGGCGGCGCCGAGAATATGACCTGCGGGCTGCAGGAAAAAGCTGAGATCCCCGATCGACACCCTGTCGTCGAAATCCAGCGCATGGAACAGCTGCAGGCTGGCCTCGGCGGTCGCACGGTCGTAGAGCGGCAGCGGGTTTTCGTGCTTGCCGAGCTTGTGCCGAGCATAGTAGCGGGCGTCGTCTTCCTGGATGTGTCCACTGTCCGGAAGCAGAATCCCGCACAGATCGCGGGTCGCCGCGTGGCAGTATACCGGGCCGCGAAAACCGTGGCGGTAAAGTACCGGAATATAGCCGGAATGATCGAGATGCGCGTGTGTCAGGATCACCGCGTCGAGCGTATCGACATCGATTGACGGCGATTGCCAGTTGCGCTGACGCAGCCACTTGTAGCCCTGGAACAGGCCGCAGTCGACGAGCACCCGGGCGGCGTCGGTTTCCAGCAGGAATTTGGAGCCTGTTACGGTCTCTGCTCCGCCGAGAAACGTGATTTTCATGTCTTGTTCGCTTCGCTACGGCCGATGCAGTCAATCACCGCGGGTGCGATCAAGCCGCTGACATCTACCGCGTTCGACGGGTGCGGGACGGTGTTGGTGGTGATCAGCTGCTCTAGCCCGGCGGCCAGCAGCCGGCGGTCTGCGCCGTCTTCGAAAATGCCGTGCACCGCGAGGCAGCTGATGCGCTCGATACCGCCGCGCCGCAATGCGTCGATGCATTGCAGCAGCGTCCCGCCGCTTGCAATCACGTCGTCGACGATGACCGCGGTGTGTCCCCGGAACTCGCCGAGATCGGGCAGCGTGACGAGCACGTCACGGTCGCCGCGGCGCTGCTTGCTGCCGACGACGAAGGGCCGCCCGCTGTCGGCGGCGATGCCGGCCACCCATTGCTCGCTTTCCGCGTCGGGACCGACCAGCAACAGGCCGGATTTTTTCCCGAGCCAGGCCGAAAGTGCCGGGGCGCTGCTGACCGCGCGGTTGCAGGATGTATAGATTTCGTCGAGCGAGCGGTAACGGTGAAGATGCGGATCCACCGTTACCAGCCAGTCGATGTGGCGGCACAGATCGGCTGCGAAAACCCTCGAGGTAACTGCTTCGCCCTCGGTGAAACGGTTATCCTGGCGCATGTAACACAGGTAAGGCGCAACCAGCCCGACCGAGGCGGCGCCCAGGTCGCGCAGGGTCTCCAGCAGGAAGATCAACGGCAGGTATTTGTCGTTTGGGCGGGACAGGTCGGCCAGCACCACGCAGTCGCGCCGTTCGACGGTCGTCGCGACCTGCAGGTAAGTCTCACCGTCCGGGAACTGCCGCGTTTCGAACTGTCCCGCTTGCGCGGCGATATGGCGAGCCAGGCCGCCCGCGATGGCGTGCCGCTGCAGGACGAACAACACGGGGCCTTGCGCTGCATCCGTCATGTCGGGTCCCCGACTTCGAAAATGTTTTCCTGGCCGACGTAATATTCGAGCGCGTAATCGCGTTCGCCTTCGGTAT
Organism: Gammaproteobacteria bacterium; assembly: GCA_009937625.1. GTDB lineage: Bacteria > Pseudomonadota > Gammaproteobacteria. The sequence continues at coordinate 2,578 of JAACFA010000241.1, forward strand.
TGGCGTTTAGCGTGAACAGCGGCATGCCGCGCTCGATAATGGAGCCGATTCGCACGTGCAGGCGCAGTCCGGCCGCGCGGCTCGAGGGCGCCCCGGCGAGCTTTGCCACGCGCGCCAGGCGGCGATTGTCGATACTGCGAATTTCGCCGCCCAGCGGTGCGCTCAATACCTCGCTGAAACGGGCTTCGGGCAGTTGCCTGAAGCCCCCCTGGGCCTCGACGATGCGTTGAAATTGCCGCCAGGCGCGACCGTCGTCGAGAATCTCGGTGGCCTTCCCTAGACAGGCTTCGTAGCCTTCGGCGGTCGCCATGTCGAATAATTGGGCGGCCAGCGTCAGCGCGCGCTGGCGCAAATCCCGCGGCGCTTCGGGAGTGGTCTGCAGCACCGCCAGCAGATCGCGGGCTTCCTCGGTCGGTCCGATACCCTGACCGACGGGCTGACTGCCGTCGGTCAGCACGCAGCGCGATTCGATGCCGCAGGCCTCGCTCACCTGTACGAACATCGAGGCGAGGCGCTCGGCCTCGGGCCGGCTGCGTACCTTGGCGCTTGCGCCGACTGGGATATCGATCACGGCATGCGTCGACCCCGCGGCGATCTTCTTCGATAACACGGAAGCGATCAACTGGCCCTCGCCGTCCAGGTCGAGGGCGCGTTCGATACGGATCAGCAAATCGTCGGCCGGGCTCAGGTTGACCGCGCCCCCCCAGGCCAGGCAGGCCCCGGTTAGCTCGACCACCCGCCGCATGTCGGCCAGGCCGAGGTTTACATTGGTCAGGGTTTCCATCGTATCGGCGGTACCCGCCGGCGAGGTGATCGCGCGCGAAGAGGTTTTCGGTATCACCAGCCCGCCGGCGCTGACGATCGCGACCACCAGCGGCGTGGTCCGGTTGCCTGGCAGCCCGCCGATGCAATGTTTGTCGAATACCTGCTCGTGTTGCGGCCAGCTCAGGCGTTTGCCGCAGGCCACCATGGCACGGGTCAGGGATATGATTTCGTCGATATCGAGGCGGCTGCCGGCACAGGCGCTGATGAAGCCGGCGATTTCGATATCGCTGTAGCGATGCGCGCTGATGTCCTTCACGATGGCGCCGATTTCGGTGTCGTCGAGCTTGTGGCCGAAGATTTTTTTACGCACCTGCGCGAGAGATTCGAGCGCCGGCGCATGGGTTACCCGGATCACGTCGCCGTCCTGCGCCTGCAGGCGCTTCATGGCAATTTTTGACAGCCCGATATGGCCATGCGGAAGAACCGCTTCGTCGACGACATTCAGGGTCGCGATCAGGACCTGGTCCCGGTATTCGATTCCGAGTCGGGCGCTGGCGGTAAAACCCTCGGCGAGACAAACCTCGCAGTCGCTGCGCATGTAGACCACCGGTTCCTGGTGGGTGTCGATGCCAATGTCGATGACGGTTAACAATCCCATGTTCGAGTCAGCGATTAGCACGGGTCGAGGCCCGTCGGCGGACGGCGGAGTACTGGCTCGTGGCCCGGTCATGCACCCGGCCGAGGTTTCCCCGTGATGACGCGCTTGCCGCGGCTTCGATCCCGTTGCCAACCGACATGAGAATATTCCCTTCGTCGCATAAGATTCACATTTAC
>JAACFA010000242.1 GCA_009937625.1 Gammaproteobacteria bacterium
CGAGGGTTCCATCACCGGCCTGATCGGCCCCAACGGGGCCGGCAAGACCACCCTGTTCAACACCATCGCCGGTCTCTATGCCCCGACCGGGGGCAGGGTATTTCTCGACGATGAGGACATTACCGGGTTGAAACCGCACCAGTTGTTCAACAAGGGCTTGCTGCGCACGTTTCAGATTGCACACGAATTCACACGCCTGTCGGTCGTCGAGAACCTGATGATGGTGCCGGCCCGGCAATCCGGCGAAAACCTGATCAACGCCTGGTTTCGCCGCGGCCAGGTGGCCGAGGAAGAAGCCAGAATTTATCGACGCGTGCAGGAAGTCATCGAGTTTCTCAACATGGGCCACCTCGCCGACGAAATCGCCGGCAACCTGTCCGGCGGGCAGAAGAAACTGCTCGAACTGGGGCGTACGATGATGGTCGACGCCAAGATCGTTTTCCTGGACGAGGTCGGTGCCGGCGTCAATCGCTCCCTGTTGCGCGAAATCGGCGACGCAATCGTCAAGCTCAACCAGGAGCAAAACTATACCTTCTGCATGATCGAACACGACATGGATTTCATTGCACGCCTGTGCGACCCGGTAATCTGCATGGCCGAAGGCAAGGTGCTGGCGGAAGGCACGGCCGAGGAAGTCAAGAACAACGAAGAGGTGATCGAGGCTTACCTGGGGCGCGGCCTCAAGAACAAGGAGGCCGCGGGATGAGTTTTCTCAGTGGCGTCGATATGGTCGGCGGGTACGGCGGCGCCGATATCCTCAAGGGCTGCACCATCGAGGTCGACGAAGGCGAAATCGCGGTCATCGTCGGGCCCAACGGCGCTGGCAAATCGACCGCGATGAAGGCGCTGCTCGGCATGCTCGACCTGAAACAGGGCGAAATCCGGTTTCGCGGCAAGGATATTTCCGGACTGACGCCGCAGGACCGGATCGCCGAAGGCATCGCCTTCGTGCCGCAAACCAACAACGTGTTCACCAGCATGACGGTTTACGAAAACCTGGAAATGGGAGCCTTCCTGCGCGATGACGATATTAGCGCGACGGTCGAGCAGATCTACGAGTTGTTTCCGATCCTGGCGGAGAAAAGAGGACAACTCGCCGGCGAGCTCTCCGGCGGTCAGCGTCAGCAGGTCGCGGTCGCGCGTGCCCTGATGTCGCAGCCCGAGGTATTGATGCTGGACGAACCAACCGCGGGGGTTTCGCCGATCGTCATGGACGAGCTTTTCGATCGCATACTCGAAGTGCGTGAAGCAGGCGTCGCGATTCTGATGGTCGAACAGAACGCGCGCCAGGCGCTGCATATCGCCGACCGCGGCTACGTGCTGGTCATCGGAGAAAACCGGCATACCGATACCGGGGCCGCATTGCTGGCAGATCCCGAAGTGCGACGCTCCTTCCTCGGTGGCTGAATGGAAGCGTTAACCGATCTTGTCAGCGCGCTGGTACTGATACTCAATTTTATCGTGGTTCCGGGGTTATCCTACGGCTCGCAGCTGGCACTGGGCGCGCTCGGCATTACCCTGGTGTTCGGCATCCTGCGGTTTGCCAACTTCGCGCACGGCGACACCATGGCCTTCGGCACCATGACTACCATCCTGGTGACCTGGTGGCTGCAGGCGCAGGGCATCAGCCTCGGCCCGCTGCCGACCGCACTGCTGGCGCTGCCGGTCGGTATCCTGTTTACCGTGTTGTTGCTGGTGATTACCGACAAGACCGTGTATCGCTACTATCGTCATCACAAGGCGGTACCGGTCACCTTCATGATCGCCTCGATGGGAGTCATGTTCATGACTAACGGTATCGTGCGCTTCGTCATCGGCCCCAACGACCAGCGTTTTCTCGACGGCGAGCGTTTTATCGTGCGTGCGCGCGATTTCAAGGCCATGACCGGCCTCGACGAAGGTCTAAGCATCAAGGTTTCACAAGGGTTGACCATCGTCATCGCGATCATACTGGTGGCACTGCTGTTCTGGTTCCTGCAAAAAACCCGTACCGGCAAGGCGATGCGCGCCTATTCGGACAATGAAGATCTCGCGCTGTTGTCCGGGGTCGATCCCGACCGGGTGGTGCTGGTAACCTGGATCATTACCGCCATCCTGGCCACGATCGCCGGCACGCTTTACGGGCTGGACAAGAGTTTCAAGCCATTCACCTACCTGCAACTGTTGCTACCCATGTTCGCGGCCGCGATCGTCGGCGGGATCGGCAATCCGATCGGCGCAATCCTGGGGGGTTACGTCATTGCATTCTCGGAGGTCATGGTGACCTACGCCTACAAAAAGGTCTTCATCTACCTGCTGCCGCAAAGCCTCGAACCCGAGGGCCTGATGCAATTGCTTTCCACCGATTACAAGTTCGCGGTGTCCTTTGTCATCCTGGTGCTGGTGCTGCTGGTCAGGCCCACCGGGATCTTGCGGGGCAAGGTGTTATGACCAATACCCGCAAGACCCAGCTCGCCTTCGCCACGATTGCCGGGCTGCTGCTGATCATCGGGTTCGCCCAGTCCTGGAACGTTTCCCTGGGCATCCTCAACCTGTGCCTGATTTCAGCGGTCATGGCGCTCGGCGTCAACATGCAATGGGGCTATGCCGGGCTGCTCAACGTCGGGGTCATGGGATTCGCCGCGCTCGGCGGCGTGAGCGCGGTGCTGGTGTCGCAGGCGCCGGTGGTCGAAGCCTGGAACGCCAGCTGGGGACGCATGCTGATCGCGGCAATCTGTTTTGCCGGCACCGTTGCGGGCGCGATTTTCACTTACCGCAAGCTGGCGCCCGGGCGCAACCGTAACCTGGCGCTGACGCTGGTCATCGTGGTCGGGCTTGCCCTTACCCGGATATTTCTCGATCCGGCGATTTCGTCGATCGAAGCCATCGAGCCCGCCAAGACCGGCTTCCTCGGCGGTATGGGCCTGCCGATAATCCTGTCCTGGATCTTTGGCGGTGTCGTCGCCGCCGGCATCGCCTGGTGTATCGGCAAGGTAGCGCTGGGGCTGCGCGCCGATTATCTGGCGATTGCAACCCTCGGTATTTCCGAAATCATTATTGCCGTGCTCAAGAATGAAGACTGGTTGACGCGCGGGGTCAAAAACGTGACCGGTTTATCGCGCCCGGTGCCCTATGAAATCGATTTACAGACCAGCCCGTGGTTTATCGACCTGATTCGGTGGTGGCACGGCTCGACGCTAGACAGGCTGACAGACGATGCACAGCAGCAGGCGCTCAAACAGTTCGTCATCGACGGCTCGAGCATCTTCGTCAAACTCTGCTACACCGGGCTGTTCGCCACTGTGCTGGTCATCGTCCTGTGGCTCAGCGTACGGGCATTGAACTCGCCCTGGGGACGCATGATGCGCGCCATTCGCGACAACGAGATCGCTGCCGGCGCGATGGGCAAGGACGTCACCCGGCGTCACCTCGAAATCTTTATTATCGGTTCCGCGGTCATCGGCGTCGCCGGCGCCATGCTGACCACGCTGGACGGGCAATTCACGCCGACGTCCTACCAGCCGCTGCGCTTCACCTTTCTGATCTGGGTCATGGTGATCGTCGGTGGTTCGGGAAACAACATGGGCTCGGTACTGGGCGGCTTCCTGATCTGGCTGGTCTGGATCGAGGCCGAACCGGTTGGCGTCTGGCTCATGCAAGTGGGCACCGGCTGGCTGGACGAAAGCAGCGCACTGCGCATGCACCTGATCGAAAACGCCCAGCACATGCGGCTGTTTTTCATGGGGCTGGTGTTGCTGCTGGTACTGCGCTTCAGCCCCGGGGGCATCCTGCCCGAGGTCGTCAGGAAGCGATAAAAAAAGCCCGGCGTCGCGATGACGCCGGGCCCGTTATCGAAAAGTCGGCGCTTAGTGAATCTTGATCGTATTCCAACTACCGTTGCCGATTTCGAGCTCCTTGTAAGAACCGAAAACTTCACCGACTTCGTTGAACTCGACGTTGGTGGCGCCTTCATAATCCACGTCGCCACCGGCGGCGATGATCTTCAGGGCCTTGCCCAGTTCGCCGGGCCCGACTTTCTTACCCGGCGCATTCGCGACCATCATCATCTTCGACTGGATCGCCGCGCGATCCGCCGAACCGGCTGCCTGCATGGCCAGCACGATCAATGCCGCGGCATCGTAAGATTCCGGCACGAACGGGCCGTCCGGGGTAACGCCGTTTGCCTT
>JAACFA010000243.1 GCA_009937625.1 Gammaproteobacteria bacterium
ATCTGCCTGGTTTGCATTCGACGCAACACTGATCGTGAGCAGGGCAGATGCTGCGAGCGCTAACAGTTTGATTTTCATATGAGCTTCCTCTTCAAGGTTGATTTTTATAACACTAAAAACTGTAGCGGATTATCCAGTATATAAGTAAAGACTAATATACTTATGAAGTATTAGGCGTATATCCCCAAAGTAAGAGGCAGGATGGCCGATGATGATCGATTATCGAGAGGCGCGCGGCAGGGTGAAGCGATGAAAGCGCCAGCTCAGCAGGCAGGCGGCGAGCGCGAGTCCTGCCGCCAGGCCCCACCAGAGCCCGGCGCCGCCCATCTGATACTGAAACGCCAGCACCGAACCGCCACCGATGCCCAGGACCCAGTAGCCGAACCCGGCAATCCATAGCGGCACCAGGTTGTCCTTCATGCCGCGCAGGGCGCGGGCCGCGGTCGCCTGCAGTCCGTCGAACACCATGAAAACGGCAGCGATGACGAGGAAGTGGGATGCCATTGCCGATACTTCGGCATAACCCGGGTCCTCGGGCGAAATGAAGATAAGGATGATCGGCTGTGCAAAGAAGATCGGCACCACCAGCATGGTCGAGATAATCCCGATCACCAGCGTCATGCCGAGAAATCCCGCCCTGCGGGCTTGGCGCATGCTGTTGCGGCCGATCGCGTGGGCGACCCGAATCATCGTGGCCTCGGCGAGGCCGAAGGCAATGACGAACGGTATGCCTACCCATGCCATGACGATTTCATAAGCGGCCAGGGTCTTGGCACCGATGACGCCGGACAGGATCGCGGTTGCGACGAACAGCCCGGCTTCGAGAAACGCGAGCCCGGCGACCGGGGTGCCGAGTGTTAAAATCTCCCGGCACAGCGGCCATATCAACTGCAGCCGATTTTTAAATATACCGAAGCCGCGAAACATCGGTTTGCGAAACACGTGCAGCGCCAGCGCCAGGAACATGAGCCATGACACGATGGTAGTAGCCAGCCCGGCGCCGAACAGGCCCAGCGGCGCTACCCCGTAACCGCCATGAACGAACCACAGGGTCAACAGATAATTCAAAACCACGGCGCCCGCGGTGATCACCAGGATCGACACGGTTTGCGAGAGCACCGCGACGAAGTTGCGGAAGATCGCGAACCACAGCACCGGTAACACCGCGCCGCTGATGCCCTTCAGGTATCCGCGCGCGAGCTCGATGACCCTGGGGTCCTGGTTGGTCGCGATCAGCGCCAGGTCGAGATTCCAGACCGCGATCATTGCCGGGCCGCCGATAACGGTGGCGACAACGAGTCCCTGTCTGATCGACTGGCCGAGCTCGTGGTGCTTGCCGGCGCCCAGCGCCTGCGCCGCGAGCACTCCGACGACCGACAGCATCGCCATCAGGATTACCAGGATTTCGAAGGTCAGGTCGCCCGCGATGCCGACCGCCGCGAGCGAATGGTAGCCGAGCTTGCCCACCACCATCTTGGTCGTCAGAAACATGGCGAACTCGGCCAGGTAGGCGGCCGACAGCGGTATTGCAATAATGAAGAACTGCTATTTTTTGTTGGCGCTAATGTAGACTATATGTGCCATAAGTGATAGCGAATCGCCGGATATTGTCGATCGAGCCCGCCGCGAGCCGGACCTGATATCCGGTTTTCCTTTGACAATAAGCAATGCACTAACAATAATGGCTGCCGTTAGTCATGAAAGACGGCGGTAGCGCTAATGCCAAAACGCGTTGCTGCATATAATAAAACAAAAATTGGCACAACTATTCGAAGGAGATAACCATGAAAAAAACAGGCAATATTGCCCTTGCCGCGCTATTCGCCGCATCCCTGGGAAGCGGTACTGCAATGGCAGCGGACCAGCAATTTATTTCGATCGGCACCGGCGGCGTTACCGGGGTTTACTATCCCACAGGCGGCGCTATCTGCCGGTTGGTCAACAAGAACCGTAAGGAGCACGGCATTCGCTGCTCGGCGGAATCCACCGGTGGTTCGATTTACAACATCAACACCATCCGCGCCGGCGAGCTCGAGTTCGGTGTCGCCCAGTCAGACTGGCAGTACCACGCCTACAACGGCACCTCGAAGTTCGAAGACCAGGGAGCATTCAAGGATCTGCGGGCGGTGTTCTCCGTGCATCCTGAGCCGGTTACGGTAATCGCCAGCGATAGTTCTGGTGTCAAAGAGCTTGCGGATGTGAAAGGCAAACGGATGAATATCGGTAACCCGGGTTCGGGAACCCGCGGCACCTGGGAAGTCATCGAGGAAGCCATGGGCTGGTCTCGCAGTGACCTTAAACTGGCCGCCGAAATGAAATCTGCGGAAACCGGTCAGGCCGTATGCGACGGCAAGATCGACGCCTATTTCTGGCTGGTGGGTCATCCATCGGCGCTAACGCAGGAGTCCCTGGCAACCTGTGATGCGCACCTGGTCCATGTTAAGGGACCCGCGATAGACAAGCTGGTAAAAGAAAATTCGTTTTATCGTAAAGCGAAAATTCCGGCCGGCATGTATAACAACAAGGAAGATATCGAGACCTTCGGTGTGGGTGCGACATTCGTAAGCAGCGCCACGGTCCCGGACAAAGTGGTCTACACGGTCGTCAAGGCAGTTTTCGAAAATTTCGACGATTTTAAGAAACTGCACCCGGCTTTCAATAATCTGACCGAAAAGGAAATGATCACCGACGCTATCTCGGCACCGCTACATCCCGGCGCGGTCAAGTACTACAAAGAAAGGGGCTGGATGTAATATCCAACCAGGAAATAACCAACGGGTCGCTTTTAGCGGCCCGTTTGGTTTTATGTACCGAATAAGAAAAGAGAAGGGGGGGATAACGATGGCGGAGCTAAAAGAAGGCCAGAATTTGCAGGACGAAATTGTCGCGGCGGTCGATACCGGCGCCCGGGCGCCGATTGGATGGGAGGCAAAATTCATCGCAACCACCACTTTCGTGTGGGCGCTGTTTCAGCTTTATATCGCGTCAAACCTGCCGTTCTGGCTAACCGACGTAACCGGTATCAGTCTGGTTGTAACCAATTCCAACGCCCGCCTGATTCACCTTGCCTTCGGCCTGTTCCTGGCCGCGCTTGCGTTTCCGCTGTTTAAAAAGAGTTCGAAAACGTCGATACCCTGGTACGACTGGTTACTGGGCATTACGGGTGTGGCCTGTTGCCTCTATATCGTCGTGTTACGCAATGAAATCGCGGTACGTGCGGGCCTGCCGACCCAGGGTGACCTGATCGCTTCAACCGTGGGCATGATTATCCTCGGTATAACCGTTTATCGAGCGCTGGGCCTGCCGCTACTGATCGTTGCGAGCGTGTTTGTTGCTTACGTGTTTTTTGGCAACTCCCCTAGCTTGCCCGAGGCGATACAGTGGAAAGGGGCATCCTATGGCAAGGCCATGTGGCATTTCTGGATGCAGAACGAGGGCGTGTTCGGGGTTGCCCTTGGCGTGTCGGCTTCGCTGATCTTCCTGTTCGTATTGTTCGGCTCTATCCTCGAGAAAGCGGGTGCCGGTAACTACTTTATCAAGATTGCGTTCGCGCTGCTGGGTCACCTGCGAGGGGGACCGGCCAAGGCCGCGGTAGTCGCATCTGCGCTGAGTGGTTTGTACTCGGGATCGTCGATCGCAAACGTGGTGACGACCGGAACCTTTACCATCCCGCTGATGAAGCGCACCGGATTCAGCCCTGAAAAGGCGGGCGCGGTAGAGGTTGCTTCGTCGACTAACGGACAGCTGACGCCGCCGGTCATGGGGGCCGCCGCCTTTCTGATCGCCGAATTCACCGGCATCAGTTATACCGATATACTCAAACACGCGCTGGTGCCGGCACTGGTGTCTTACATCGCACTGGTGTATATCGTGCACCTCGAGGCGATGAAATTGAATCTGAAAGGGCTGCCCAAGCTGCCGTCTACGAAGACGTTTACCAGCAAGTTAATCGGGTTTCTCGGAGGCTTTATTGGCATCAGCATTCTCGGAATTGCCGTCTACTACGGTCTTGGCTGGATTAAAGTTGCGGCGCCCGACTATGCCTTCGCCATCGTCGCTATCGGCTGCGCCAGCGCTTACCTCTACCTGGTGTGGATAGCCTCGAAACAGCCGGACCTTGAAGTTGATCCACCCGATGCGCCGATCCTGGAGCTTCCTCGTGCCGGCACCGTCGCGGTCACCGGCCTTTACTTTATCCTGCCGATCGTGATCCTGATCTGGTGTATTATCATCGAGCGTCTGTCACCTGCCCTGTCCGCACTCTGGGCTACGGTAGCGATGATCGTGGTGGTGCTGACGCAGGATGCGCTCAAGGCTTTTTTTCGGGGCAGCGGTAACTACAAGGCCGCATTCAAGGTCGGTATGGGTCACTGGATCGAAGGCATGATCGCCGGTTCCAGGAACATGATTAGTATCGCGGTCGCTACTGGCGCCGCTGGTATTATCGTCGGTACCATTTCGCTAACCGGCGCGCACCAGGTGGTCGGCGAGTTCGTCGAATTTCTGTCAGGTGGTAACCTGATCGTGATGCTGATTCTGGTCGCCGTAATGAGCCTGATCCTCGGCATGGGCCTGCCAACCACGGCCAACTATATCGTCGTGTCTTCGCTGATGGCACCGGTAATCCTGACGCTCGGCGCCAAGAGTGGTCTGATCGTGCCGCTGATAGCGGTGCACCTGTTCGTATTTTATTTCGGCATTCTCGCGGATGATACGCCACCGGTGGGTTTGGCGGCGTTTGCCGCTGCCGCGATTTCGGGCGGTGACCCGATCAAAACCGGTATCCAGGGCTTCGCTTACGATATCCGTACAGCATTGCTGCCGTTCCTGTTCATCTTCAATACGGAGTTACTGCTTATCGACGTGTCGGTGGGGAAGGCGTTTTTCGTTTTCGGGGTCGCGGTGGTGGCGATGATGTTGTTCGCCTCGGCGACACAGGGGTTCCTGTTCGTGAAAAACAGGATCTGGGAATCGGTAGTGCTGCTGCTGGTCGCATTCACGCTGTTTCGTCCAGGGTTCTTTCTCGACATGGTGTCTCCGCCATTTGACGAATCCAGTCCCAACCAGATATTCGAGATGGTCGATACAGTACCCGAGGGCGGCAGGCTGTTGTTGGATATTGTCGGTGCCGATTTCGACACCGGGGAAATTACCTCGACTACAATCCTGGTAGATTTTGGTGCCGCAGGCGAGGCAGTCGAACGCCTGAAGCAGGCCGGACTGTCGGTGAGTATCGATGGTGAACTAGCGCTGGTCGAGGAGCCCTTCCCGGGCACGCCTTTTTTCGAAAGCATCGGCAAGGCATTCGACTACTACGGTGATCAACCGGTACAAATAGCGTCGGTCAAGAAGGAGGCGGATCGAGTGTACAAGGAAGTGTTTTATATACCGGCAATCGTATTGCTCGCGTTCATCATATTTAGCCAGAAACTCCGGCAGCGCAGACAGGGGGGTAGTCCCGTCGAGACGCCCGCATAAGCTGATGCGGTGGTGCTGTAAAATGCCTCCCGGCTAGCCGATGACGCCTTTCATAGCCGGCCTCGTCCTGCTGGCCGCGCTATTGCAT
>JAACFA010000244.1 GCA_009937625.1 Gammaproteobacteria bacterium
GTCCGAAACGTTTACGGCATTCGGTCTCCTCGGTAATGGCGAGCCGCCAATACATGAACAATAGAATCGGGAACATGATGACGGTCAGAATGGTGGGCCACTGCAGCAGAAATCCGAACATGATGGCGACGAAACCGAGATACTGCGGGTGTCGAATTCGCGCATAGAGGCCGGTGACGGCCAGCTTGCCGTTTCTTTGCGCCTCGTAGAGAACGCGCCAGGCCGACGCAAGCAGATAAAAACCCAGACCAATGAACACGATACTGGCGATATGCAGGGGGTCGAAATGCGGGTCTCCGCTAAATCCGAGTATTGTGTGCAGCAGATGGCCGTTTTCGTGGGTTAAGAAATTCACGCCGGGATATTTTGAAGTCAGCCAACCCGACAGAAGGTAAATGGTTAACGGAAAGCCATACATTTCCACGAACAATGCAACGATGAACGCCGTGAAAGCACCGAACGATCGCCAGTCGCGGGCGGTTCGCGGCTTGAAGAAACTGAACGCGAAGACGATAAAAATGGCTGAATTCACGATCACCATAAGCCACAGGCCATAGGCGGGGACGGTTGATTGCTCCATGACTAGCTACCCCTATCGTTATCCTTGTGCCGGCCACCGTGGCCGTGGTGCATGAACAGGTGCATTAACAGGCAACCGCCCAGAATCAGCCATGGCAGGGCCTCATAGACATGCACCAAATGCTCGGTGAGGAGGTAAATGCCGATAATGGCGATCAGGAGAGCGGTGGCGATTCCGTTACGCGTCAGCCACCAACTGCCACCGCTTTGTGGTTTGTGGTAATGTTCGTGTTCGTGATTCATGTGCGTTCCCTCCGATTACTCAGAACAATTGCTGAACTTCGTCAGGCTTCAAGCCAGCCTGTTTTGGTTGATGCAGTGTCTTTTTCGGATTCTGTACTCGGAGTGGATGGGACATCGTCAGCCTCTTGGTGCGTCAAAGCGGGCTTACCGTCTTCGTCTTGCCTGCTGCTGGTGCAGCCATCACGATGCATGAAATACATCATGCCGATCATGCCGATCGGGCAAAGCAACAAGAATACGGTTTCCAGCGAGGGAAGACTGATGCCAAGCACGGCGATTGCCAGAAAGCCGATTATCGGTAAGCCGCAACAGATTGCCATCATCCACATGTGGCCCTTGTGGCCGTGATGGTTAATTTTGTTTTTATCCGATTTATTGGGCATAGGTTAATCTCCTTGTAGGTGAACTGAAGCCGAAGCTAATTTTGCACTACGGCCATCTGGTGACCTTCGCCCCGGATTGGGATTTGACCGATAACGTCGAGGCTTGTTTGATCGATAACCCAGATCATCGGCTGCGCACGACTGGACACGTAGAGCTTGCCGGTGCCGTTGATACGTTTGATATGGTATGGCGCCGGATCGGTAAGCGTATTGCCTTTCTTGTTGCTGACGAACAACCGTTTGCCGTCATCGGAGATATCGATGCCGTGCGGAGCCTGGCCGACCGGGTAAGTCGCAATCGAACTACCATTTGCCAGTGATATCGCGCTTACTGAATTGTCACCGACGTTAATCACATAAAGGATCTTTTCGTCATCGGAAAACACCATATGCTCGGGTGTGGTTCCGGTCTTGAAGTTGCGGCGCACGGTCCATTGACCAACCGCGATCTCGCTGATGGTGTTGTTTCCTGAATTACTGACGTAGGCGAATTTTCCGTTACTGGTTACAAGTATGTAGTTCGGGACCGGACCTGTCTCCAGGGTTTTTAACAGGCTCCTGTTATGCAGATCGATGATACTGACGTTACCGGCGGTAGTGTGAGTCGCCAGTGCATACCTTCCATCCGGTGTAATCTCGCTGTGGTGGGAAATGCCGTCGACGTCGATACGCTTTACAATCCGCCTCGCGTTCGCATCGATGATCGTAATATTACTCAGGCTTCCGGCGGCTTGAGCCTTCAGGAGTTGGCTATCCGCATGGTGGGCATTGTGCTCATCCTCGCTCATCCCCTCGGGTATGGCCTGGTTTTTCGGCGCCAGCGACATGCTGCCTGCGACCAGCAGTCCGCTCTTGGCCGATGCCGCGAGACCATGGACATTGGAGACATCACTGATGCTACCAATCACTCGGTCCTGCTCACCGTCGATGACCAGGATCTCGTGCGACGGACCCGCGAGACCAAGCGTTACAATGGTAATGGCGAGATTGTATTTAAGACGATTCATGGATTTAACCTCTATAGTTGTTGCAATTTTTCCACTAGGGGGCGAATTTTCGTCTCCCAGTCCTGTTCCGAAATCGGGCCGATATGCTTGTAGGCAATATTGCCGTTTTTATCGATGACGAAGGTTTCGGGCACGCCGTAAACGCCCCAGTCGATACCGACCCGTCCATCCAGGTCGGCTCCGGTGCGGGTGTAGGGGTCGCCGAGCGCGTCCAGCCAGCCCGCGGCATCGTCTGGCTCGTCCTTGTAGTTGAGCCCGTGAATCGGGACTAGATTCCGACGGCTCAACTCCATAAGTAACGGATGTTCCTGGCGGCACGCCACGCACCAGGAAGCGAAGACATTGAGCAGCGAAACTTCGCCCCTGAGATCGGCGCTTTCAAGTCCGAGTTCGCGGCCCTGCACCGGCGGCAATCCAAATTCGGGTACAGGCTTGTCGATCAGTGGTGAAGGCACCTTTTTAGGGTCCATGGTCAATCCGACCGCGAGTAAAATGGTGATGGCAAAAAAAACGGACACGGGCAACATCACCGAAAGCCCACGACGGGGCTTTTGCGCTAACGCTGTGTCAGTATCTTGCGGGATCGTTTCGTTGGTCATGGATATCGGCCCGTTCAGGATTTGAGATCTTTCTGTTTTTGTTCGAACTCGTCGCGATCGATTTCACCACGCGCGTAACGCTCCTTCAGAATTTCTTGCGCCGATTTTTCGCTTCCAGGGGGGATGCCTCCGCGCTGGGTAGCGAATGCGACGAACCAGACGAACGCGAGAATAATCAGGATCCAGAAGATCCACATCATGCCGCCTCCATAACCGTGCCATTCAAACATCTCAGTACTCCTGATCCCGTGTCGATAATCTGGAAAACACTTTAAGTCACCACCACGAACTGCCCCATCATGCCCGCGTCTTCATGTTCCAGGATGTGGCAGTGAAACATGTACGGGGCCGCGGCATCCGAATAGTTTTCGAACTGGGTTATAACTCTTACCCGTTCACCCGAGTAAACCAGCACGGTATCTTTTAGCCCCTGTTCGTTGGCCTGCGGAGATTTACCGTCACGATCGAGGATGCGGAACTGGGTATTGTGAATATGTATTGGATGGGCCATCGGGGAATCGTTGTAGATATCCCAGATCTCCACATCGCCGAGCGGTACACGTGCGTCGATTCGACGTAAATCCATCGCCCTTCCGTTTATGCCGAAACCGCCGCCCTGCATCATGCCCATACCCATGCGCATGTTTAGCGTGAAGCGACGCGTTCGCACGGCATCGGTCGCCGACCAGTTGCGTGGCTCGACTAGCCGGACCGGAATTTCAGCTAGCTTCGACAAGTCTCGCGGTGCTACGAAGCGCATGACGTCAAACGGCTGGTCGGCGCCAGCCATCATCGCCATCATGCCCATCATCGCACTGCCTGATCCGTTGGGTCTCGGTAGCGGTTTGTGGCGCAACATGACGTCTTTCTCAGCGGAGAACCCGACCAGGATTTCGGCGCGCTCTCCCGGTGCAAGAACAATGTTGCGCATCGGTACCGGTGCCTCGAGTAATCCACCGTCGGTTGCGATTTGCAGGAATTCACGCCTGTCGCTGAACTCGAGATTGTAGATTCTCGCATTCGAGCCGTTGAGAATCCGCAGGCGGGTCAACGGCTTTTTCACGTCGAAGCGGGCAAAGGCGGTGCCGTTGACCAGCATGAACTGACCCATCATGCCCATCATGCGGTCGTGCATCGAACTCGCGTAGCGAAAAGAGCCGTTCTGGTTGAAGGAGCGGTCCTGCAATATCAGCGGAATGTCGTCGACGCCGTAATCTGACGGTAGATTCAGGGCGTTGCCTCGAGGATCGTCGATAATGAACATTCCCGCCAGGCCGAAATACACCTGTATCCCGGTGCGGTGATACATATGCGAGTGATACCACTGTGTCGACGCGGCTTGATGGACCTTGAATGCGGAAGTCCACGTCTTGCCCGGGTCGACGATCTGGTGGGGCCCACCGTCCATCGTCGCCGGAAGATTCAGGCCATGCCAGTGTAGCGTCGAAGGTTCGGAAAGTCGGTTGGTCACGTTCAGCCTGATGTTGCCGCCCTGTTGAACCCTGAGAACAGGGCCCAGGTAAGCACCGTTGATACCGACGGTCGGGGTGGGCCGGTCTCCAAGAAATTCACTGGTTCCGTAACCCAGCGAAAGATCGATCACCCGCTCGCCGCCGTGAAGTCGGCCTTCGAGCACCGGCGGAAGTCCCAGCGGGTTCCTGAACCAGGAAGTTGGGTCATCCGCGGCAACGATGCCGGTATAGCCCAGCGGCGTCAGCAGTCCAATCCCTGCTGTGCTCGCTAGTTGTAGAAATTGTCTTCGTGTTTTTGGCATATAGATTCAGGCGGGCTAGATTCGTGTTCCACGCAGTTACGGTGCATTGCCAGGTACGGGTGTTGAGTTTAAGATCATCGCGGCAGCTGCAATGATCGGCGATAACGAGAACCTGATCTCGGCCTCGAGCCAGTCAACGCCGGTACGGGATTGCGTACTGCCAGCTGATTGTTGCATTCTCAGCTCAGCTCCTCGGTGGTGGCCGCTTCGATGTTTTCATAGAGTCCATCCTCGAAGGATTCGATCAGATGGCAGACTTGGTGGCCGTCCGGAATCCCGTCGGACATGGACTCCCAGAGTTCGAGCGCGCTCTCCATGCGGTGTTGCAGACTCATCATCGCGTCGATTTTGGCGCGGTTCTCCTGTATGCGTAGTTGAATGATTTTACGCACTTCGCAACAGGGCGATTGACCGTGGTCGGCGTGCTCGGTGATTTGTCTGATTTCGCTCAGCGTAAAACCAAGCCTCTTGGCGAGACGGATAAAACGCAGGCGCCGGGCATCCTGTTTTCCGAACAGGCGATAACCATTTTCCTGGTGGCGCCTGGGCTTGAGCAGACCGATGCGTGCATAGTAACGCACGACGTGAGGCGGTGCGGCGGCCCTGGCTGCGAGTTCATTGACAGTAAACATGATAATTCCTCTGTCCTGATATCAATCGACATCTTTACGCGTCAGGCTACAACCTGTGCGTAACTTACAGGTCAAGAAAGACATTTTGATCTGGGTCAAATTTTGCACTTTTTCTGGATATCGACTTGATTCAGCTGGTTTGACTACTTTGTTGAATTTCGGTATCTGGAGTGACAATCTCGATAATCATTTCGATCGGCTGATTTTTTACCGCGTATCTGATTTGCTCGACCAGGTTTTAAATCCGTTTGTATGTAGTGCTACCTTGCCAGTCGAGCACCAGGTATCGAGGCTACCGGAATAGCAGCGGCCGCGTGATCTTGCCGGATTGAAATCGAACAAAAATAGTGCACTCCAGAACAACTAAAAGTTAACCCGAATAAAATCGGGCATCTGCTGTGATTGTCAGGAGTGTTTGGGTGGCCTGAGAGGAGGGAAGGTTTCGTTTAACGGTAGTTTCGATACACCGTAAGAAGACAGGTAAGCAGCCTTTTTATGCGGGGTAAATCCGCTGTTCGAGGCCGGCTGAAACGGATTCAGATCACAACCGGTGTGAGCCGAGGTCAAGCATGTGGTTACAATGACGCAATCGTCGCTGTTCATTGGTTCGCAGGCGATTTCGAAAACGGCGAGATTCTCGGGCACAGCCTGGGTGTGGATATGGCCGCCGCTCGCAAACGCTATTCCTGCCGGCTGCAACGCCAGCAAGAATAACAGTTTTATCATGAGCAGCCCTTTCAACATCTTGTTTATCGGACAACGTGGTCGGTATTTAGTTTCATAGAATGTTAATAACATATTTACGGATAAAGCTTAAACTCTAAATTCCGTTCACAAATTGACATTTGTCAGAAATTTGCTCTTTTTCACAGGGGCGGGCCTGGCCATAAAGTTTTAATCAGGGAGCTTTTTATACGGGTAATGCAATTGGCGTTTCCGTATGCCCTGGCGATGCCGGTTAGCCTGATTGTCCGGGTTTTTTGGCGTCGAAAATCGATTCGCTATCGGCTCTGCCGTCCGACTGACCAGATAGCGGTATCGTAGATCTGCGCACTTACAGGCAAGTCTCCTGGCGGCCGTGAAATGTTAAATAAGAAAATCGATATTAAGGCTTGACCTGTATGTTACACACAGGTTTACCATCTCCCTGCAACATCTCTAATCGCGTTTACCGCCCTGCAAGGAGGATGGCAATGCTAACCGTGAACGAACTCGCAATACAGAGTAACGCACCGGCCCATGTCGTCAGATATTACGCCAGAATCGGCCTGATAAAGCCTTCGGGTCAGCAGGATAATGGCTATCGGCTGTTCAGGCCCAGGGACGCAAACAGGTTGCGTTTCATCCGCATGGCTACGCTGCTCGGTTTTACGTTGAGCGAAATCAAACAAATCACCGAGCACGCCGACCACGGCGAATCGCCCTGTGAAGATGTGCGCAGAATAATTCAGCACCATATCCGGGAAAATCGAGCCAGGATCGACGAGATGCTGAAACTCCAGAATCGCATGGAGCGGGCACTGAAAAAATGGGAGGGTATGCCGGACGGTGTGCCCGACGGCCACAGTGTCTGCCATCTGATCGAATCTTTCGATATCGACGATGACGA
>JAACFA010000045.1 GCA_009937625.1 Gammaproteobacteria bacterium
CGCGATTGCACCAGGGCTTTTCTTACGCGGCCAAACAGGTTTACGCGAAACTCAAGCCCCTGGTCAAACCGGGCTACAAGGTACGGGCGACGGGGCACAGCCTGGGCGGCGCGGTAGCCCTGATACTCGCGATGTACCTTGATGCAGATCGAACAGAGGTCGAACAGGTAGTAACCTTCGGACAACCAAAGGTTACTAATCTATCCGGGGCAAAGGGTATTCAGCACCTCGACATAATTCGCGTCGTTACCCCAACCGACCTGGTTCCGCTGTTACCTCCTTTCGATCCAATGGACCTTGGTAATCTCGATATTTACTGGCATGCGGGCAGGGAGGTGGTGCTGTTGGAAGGGGACCGATACGCGGTCCTGGACGCGTCCGACAGCATGCTGCGCGCGGCGCGGTTTATCCTGCAACCGCTAACCGAGGACACCCTGAAAAACCATTACATGACGCCTTACCTTGAGCTGATTGAGCGTAAACTCAACTCCGCCAGGCAGGTGATTCCAGGCAATAGCTTCAATCTGAACAGGAGTAATCAACTGGTTAGTGGCTGGCCCGATTTACAATCGGAGGCGGGCCGATTAGCAAAGGCCTGGTTGAGCAGGCAGTGTTTGGCGTAATCCCCGGCTTCGTTTACGGTCCATTCACCCCTGGGCTATTGTTGCAGGTCTTGGCACCACTCGCTGCTGCCTGCCTCTGCCGAACATGCGATCTGCTGGGCAGGTAAAACGGATGGGAGCAGGGTTCTCTTCATGTATTCCTCCAAAAACCGCGTCGGTTATACACTCGCTCGAAGATGATTGAAGATAAGTTCGGCGCTTTGCTGTGGACGGGTTTGCAGCAACAGATGGGGCGCATCGATATCGATCCGGTTAACGTCGGGCAGGTACGATTGCAATATCGACGCATCGGTTTCGGACACGATTCGGTCCTGCGTTCCATGTAGATACAGGATCGGTATCTCGATTTTGGGTAATAGCGCGGATACGTCGATGCGGCTCAATATCGAAATACGGTGTCTCAACAGCACGCCGTCCAGTTGCTCCGTCACGTTCAGCGGCAATGGCTGGGTCTCGGAGAAATCTTCGTCGCTGACCTCGTAAACATCGAGGCAGAAGTCGCTCAGAGCGCCGATGGAAAACATTTGTTCCGGTACGTATGCCGCCATGCGGGTCAACGCCGTCAGCGGCGAACGCGCGAAGGTGGAGGACAGTACCGATGGCTCTATCCGCCCGGTCCTCTCTGCCATTATCGCCATCGCAACCGGTCCTGAAAAAGATTCGGCTAGCAGCGAAAAATTGCCTGTCCGCGGTAGTTGACTGCGTGCGCAATCGATATATTCCGAGAACGAATCGAGATCGGGATAGGTTACGATGACAAGATTGAAGTGCGGCTGGAGAAACGGAATAATCGGTGCAAACAGCTTGCCGGTGCCATCGAGTCCGGGCATTAACACCAGCGAGTGAGTGTGATTCAAAACCTAGTCCTCGGTAATGAATTCCGTCAAAGTCTCGATCGTGGTTGCTCCCCCGGAGAATGGTTGTTATCGAATTCAGTTTACAGTTTAACGTTTTCGGGCACCACGACATGCCGCGCTTTCACTTTCACCGTTATTACACCGCGGATTCGCTTGATTTTTACACTCCCTGAGGGGCCCGGTCAAACCGCAATGAGCAGATCCTTATTTGCTTGCTGAGGGCTGATTTCGTTAGTCGAGCAGCACCCTTCGGCTACATGAAAAAGGCCTGAAAGTAGTCTATACAGTATTTAATAAAAAAGGCGGAATCATCAGGGCAAGTAATTTGCATGAAGATTTGGTGCTATCGCATTGCGGCGCGATTCATTGATATTTAATGCGCGCTCAAAGGCGCGCGGATATCGAAGGTTCGCCGGAGAACGAGGGCGATTTACGCTCTTTCCTCTGTAGCCAGATCAAACGAGAGGCTCGAACCCGGCGCCTTGCAGTTTGGGGATGTAGTATCACAGGTAGTAGTGTAAAGTAACGAGCAAGCCAAACTGCTGCGCTCTCTGGTGGTGCAATCGTAACCCGGCAAAACTTAGCCGACTACGAAAATTGCGCGCTATCCGGTTGACCCGGTACGGCAGTACCCGCTGGACCATTGTAATAATGAGATGTTTTAATCGGCGCAGGTCTGAACGAGTAAAGAGGTAACAGTGATGGGTGTAAATATGACGGTTTCAGATGATGGTAACAAGGTAACCATCTCGGTAGCCGGCAAGTTCGATTTTCAGCTCTACGACGAGTTTCGCGCGTCATATGCGGATACCGCCGGTAACGGTATCGAGTACGTGATTGATTTATCGGATACCGATTACCTGGATAGTTCAGCGCTTGGTATGCTTTTGCTGCTGCGAGAACACGCCGGCGGTGAAGCGTCGAATATCGAAATCACCCAGGCCTCGGCCGAAGTTCGCAAGATACTCGGCGTGGCGAATTTCGGGAAGCTCTTCAAACTGTAGCGAGGTTGGTAAATGATCGAGTATGCCGAAAAACGTGACTTTCTGCGCATGCCCATCGATTGTGAATTGAGTTTTGCGGAAACAGGGAGCTCGAAACAACATGTGGGCAACGTTATCAACTTAAGCAGCAAGGGAATCCTGTTTACCTCCAGCTCCGAATTCACCCCCGGCACCAAGCTGGATATCACCCTGACGCCCAGTAACTCCCTGACGCCACCGATGGAAGCAACGGTCGAGGTAATGCGGGTAGTCAACAACGACGTCCTATTCGAAGTGGCCTGCGAAATCAAGGATATCAAAAGCTAGTCCGGCTGGTCCGGGCCGTAGTGGTTTTTAACGTAGTTTTTAACCAGCCCGATAAATTCACCGGCAATATCATCGCCTTTCAGGGTAACCGTCTTGTGCCCATCCTCGTAAACCGGCGCGACCGGTTGCTCCCCGGTTCCGGGCAGGCTAATGCCGATATTAGCGTGTTTACTTTCCCCGGGACCATTGACCACGCAACCCATCACCGCGACCTTCATCGATTCGACCCCCGGATAGCGATGCCTCCATTCGGGCATGGAAGTATCCAGCTCTTGCTGAATCTGCTGCGCGAGCACCTGGAAGTACTCGCTGGTGGTGCGTCCACATCCGGGACAGGCGGTAACGCTGGGCGTAAACGAGCGTATATCGAGCGCCTGCAAGATCTGCTGGGCCACCTTGACTTCACGTTCGCGCGCCGCGCCAGGCTCGGGGGTCAGCGAGACGCGAATCGTGTCGCCAATGCCCTGGTTGAGCAGTATTGCCAGCGCCGAGCTGGAGGCAATAATACCCTGGTCACCCATGCCGGCTTCCGTTAGACCGAGGTGCAGGGCGTAGCGGCAGCGCCGGGCTAGCGTCTGGTAGACGTCGATGAGGTCCGGTACGCGGCTCATTTTACAGCTGAGGACAATTCGATCCGGCTGCAGGCCGATGTCTTCGGCAAAACGAGCGCTCTCAAGCGCCGATTCGATCACCGCCTGGCGGTTGATGGATTCCAGCGATAACGGGTCTGCGAGGTTGGCGTTGCGGGTCAGCAGATTGGCCAGCAGCTGCTGGTCGAGACTACCCCAGTTAACGCCGATCCGCACCGGTTTGTCATGACGACAGGCGAT
The DNA here is from genome assembly GCA_009937625.1 of Gammaproteobacteria bacterium. GTDB lineage: Bacteria > Pseudomonadota > Gammaproteobacteria. Next base: position 3,621 of record JAACFA010000045.1, read on the forward strand.
TTCAATCATTTCGCTGAACTGCGAATCGCGTTTCTTGCCGCGGCCGACGTTACCCGGATTGATGCGGTACTTGGCGAGCGCGCGCGCGCAGGCTTCGTGCTGCCTGAGCAACTTGTGACCGTTGAAATGAAAATCCCCGATTAACGGCACCCGGCAATCCTGCTCGGCCAGCTGCTCGACGATATGCGGGACGGCGCTGGCGGCGGCATCGTTATTTACCGTCAGGCGCACCAGCTCGGAACCGGATTCATGCAGTTGCTTGACCTGCGCCACGGTTGCGGCGATATCCGCGGTATCGGTATTGGTCATCGACTGCACCACGACCGGGGCGTCGCCTCCGATTACGATCCCGGAAACGTCAACGGCATGCCTGTGCTGGAATGAATTCATCAAATGCTGCCTGAGAAGCGCTCGGCGGCCATATTAAAGAACAATCGTTATCAGTTAAAGAATTATGCACGCTGCTTGATACCGGTTGCCGATAAATGCGTGCAGCGTATTTCCCGGCCTGAGTAAAAGCTTTAGAATTCTGCCTTGCAAAACCTGGAACCGACAGCCGTGCTCGATCAAGTTACCGTAGTTGCCTTTGACCTGGATGATACGCTCTGGCCCTGCATGCCGACTATCCACCGTGCCGAGGAAACGCTCTACCAGTGGCTGCAGCAGTACTACCCGCGCATAACCGAGAACTACGACCCCGTCCAGATGGTCGATCTGCGGCGCGAGTTCAGCGCGCGCGATCGGCGTTATGCGGTGGACATGACCGCAATGCGCTACGATTTTCTGCATCATATCGGCGAGTTGCACGATTATGACGGAAAACAGGTGTCGCAACAGGGATTCGACGTGTTTTTCGAGGCCCGACAGCAGGTCGAGTTTTTTGACGATGTGCTGCCTTGCCTGCGGCGGCTGAAGCAGCGCTTCCGCCTCGGCGCGATCAGCAATGGCAACGCGAGCGTCGAGCATGTCGGCCTCGGGCACCTGTTCGAGCACACGGTGAGCGCATCGGAGGTGCAGGCCGCCAAGCCCGATCCGCAGATTTACCGGCATTTCGCCCAGCGCTTCGACACCGCGCCGCAGCAGATAGTCTACGTTGGCGATCATCCGCATTACGATGTGGTCGGTTCGATCGAAGCGGGTTACCACGCGGTCTGGATCAATCGCGAGCAAATTCCCTGGCCCGAGGATCTGCCCGATCCGCAGCACCAGGTGGCGGATTTGCACGAGCTGGAAGTCCTGCTCAGTGGTTAAGGATTGCACGCATGCGGGTCTCGACCTTCTGCGCCAGCAGAGGCTGGGCGAGGGCCGTCGGATGGATCCCGTCCTGCTGCATTAGGGCGGGGTCGCTGGCGGCGACGCCATCCAGAAATTTAGGCAGGTAGTGGACCTCCGTCTCGGCGGCAATGCGCTCGAACACCTGTTGAAAGCGAGTGTTGTACGCCGCGCCGAAGTTCGGCGGCATGCGAACCCCGATCAGCAGGATCTCAACCTGCTGTGCCTGGGCGAGTTGCACCATTTGCCGCAGATTGTCGCTGCTCTGATCGAATCCCAGCCCGCGCAACCCGTCGTTGCCACCCAGCTCGATAATCAGGTGAGTCGGTTGATGTTCCTGCAGCAACTGGGGCAGACGCTGCAGGCCGCCGAAGGTGGTTTCGCCGCTAATGCTGGCGTTGGTGACGCTTGTTTGCGGAAAACTTGACCTTATATTGTCGGTGAATATGCGCGTCCAGCCCTTTTCTATCGGAATATTGTAGGCGGCGCTCAGACTGTCACCTAAAATCAGGATATTGATCGCGGCGTGCTTCGCGTAACCCCAGGTGGGACACCCCAGCAAAAAAAGCAGGAACATGGCTGAAGATAATCTTTGCATCGCTTTAAACCAGGTCGGTAAGTTCGTTGATACGCCGGATGGCAAGCTCGACATCGTAAATAATATATCGCTGGATGTTAAGTACCAGGAGGCGGTCGTCATTAAGGGTGCCTCGGGCTCCGGCAAGACCACGCTGCTCGGACTGATGGCGGGTCTGGACCAGGCCAGCGCGGGCGAAGTATTCCTGCTCGGTGAAAACCTCGCCGGCAAAAGCGAGGAGCAGCGTTCCGCAATCCGCGCGGGCAGGGTGGGCTTCGTTTTCCAGTCGTTCCACCTGGTGCAGGGTGCCACCGCGATTCAGAACGTCATGCTGCCGTTGGAACTGTCGGCTGTCGCCGGTGCCTACGACCAGGCCCTGCAAAGCCTGCACCAGGTTGGGCTCGAGTCCAAGACCGGTACCCTGGTCGAGCACCTGTCGGGGGGCGAGCAGCAGCGAGTTGCCATAGCCCGCGCTTTTGCGGTCAAGCCGCGCGTATTATTCGCCGATGAACCTACCGGTAATCTCGATGCCGCGACCGGGCGCCAGATCGCGGACCTGATGTTCCACCTGCGTGACCAGTCTGGCACTACCCTGGTGCTGGTTACGCACGAGGGCGAGTTGCTGGAGCGCGGCGACCGCCAGATCCTGATCGAATCCGGGCGATTGCTGAGCGGTGCCGCGGCATGAAGCTCAGGCGCGCAACCCTGCACGCCTACTGGTTGATGTTCGTCGCCACGGTCATCACCGTGGGCATCGTCACCTCGAGCCAGTTGGTGACCGCGCGCATCGGGCTGTTGCTGGATCGGCAGGCCAGCGAGCTGCTGGCGGCCGATATGGTGGTCGTTTCGAGCGCCGAATTCGATCCCGCCTACCAGCGGGCGGCCGAGCGGCAGGGCCTGCAGGTCAGCAGCAGCGTTAGCCTGCGCACCGCAATTTTTGTCGATGACGATCCGCGGCTGGTAGAACTCAAGGCCGTAGATGACGCCTACCCGCTGAGAGGGCGCCTGGAACGAGCGCAGGAAGTCGCTGGCGAGCGCTACGTCATTAGCGAGATTCCCGCCCGGGGCGAGCTGTGGGTGGATACCAAGCTGGCACAATTGGTCGGTCAATCCCTGTCGCTCGGTGAAACCAGCTTCGACACCCGCTGGTTGTTGACCTTCGAACCCGATCGCGGCGGCGCGATTTTCAACCTCGCGCCACGCGTGCTGATGAATATAGAAGATCTGCCCGCTACCGGCCTCGTGGTCCCGGGAAGCCGGGTACGTTACCGCATGATGTTTGCCGGGGAGCAGGGCGATATCGATCGCTTCAAAATCTGGCTCACGCAGAACCTGAAACCCGGCGAAGAAGTCCAGGACCTGGAAAACGCGCGTCCCGAAATGCGCCAGGCGCTGGAGAGTACGCGCAAGTTTTTCGCACTCGCAATCGTGTTGACACTGGTGATCGCCATGGCCGCGATTGCCATCACCGCGCGCTATACCGCCAACCGCGAGGCGCCCAAGGTGGCGATGCTGCGCGCCTTCGGGATTTCTCAGAAAAACCTGTTCCGCTATTACCTCAAGCAACTCGGCGGTTTATGGATTGCAGCGACTATCGCCGGAATCGCGCTCGGCTGGGTGACCCAGTTCCCGCTGCAGTGGGCACTGGATGGATGGTTCGGCAGGGACCTGCCACAGGTCTATAGCCTGAAACCTTATTTCTTCGCGGGGCTGGTCGGATTGCTGGCGCTGGCGGGATTTTCGCTACCGTACCTGGTCAATGCGACCGCAACGCCGCCGATGCAGGTGCTGCGCACCGCGGTCAATCGGCGCTCGTGGTTGCGCGGACTGTTGATCACCGGCAGCGCCATCGTCGCGATTTTCGCGGTGCTGGTAATGTTGATGCAAAGCTCGATGCTGGCGATAGCCACGCTCGCGCTGGTGTTGATCTGCGCTTTTGCATTGCCGTTGATTCTGGGCTGGATGGTCAGGTTGTTGCTGTTTTCCTCGCAACGTCGTTTCTGGTTGCGCCAGTACCTGCTCAGTCGCCTGCAGGCAAGCTCGCGCGGTGCGATTTACGTCATGTCGGGCTTTAGCCTGGTGCTGATCGCGATCCTGTTGATCGCGGTGGTCAAGGACGAGCTGCTGGGGTCCTGGCAGGAGCAGTTGCCCGACGATATTCCCAACTATTTCCTGATCAATATCCGCAGTGACGATATCGCGGCGGTCGCTGCCTACATGCAGCAGCACGGGATCGAGGCATCCACACCTTACGCGCTGGCGCGGGCGCGCCTCACGCAAATCAACTCGATCGATGTCGACGAGATAGATTTCCTGCACCCGCGCGCGGACCACATGGCCAGGCATACCTTCAATATCACCCATGCGCGCGAGATCCCCGATCAGAATGAAATCGTCGTCGGAGAGTGGCTCGATGCCGACGATCCGCGCGGGCAGCTCTCGGTGGAACAGGGCATGGCGGACAGGCTTGAACTGGAAATTGGCGATGAGTTGACGCTGACCGTCGGCAGCAAGACGCTGCGCGCTCCGGTAACCAGCATCCGCACCGTGGTCTGGGAGAATTTCAAACCCAATTTTTACCTGATAGCGAATCCGGGATTACTAGCGGGCTTGCCGCAGACAGGATTGCTGAGTGCGCTTATCGAGGAGCAGAACAAGGCGGATCTGAAGCTGCTGCTGAAGCAGTTTCCCTCGATTACGCTTCTCGATATTACCGAGTTGATGGCGCGGGTGCGTAACATCGTCGACAAGGCCAGCGTCGCGTTGCAGTTCTTTTTCCTGTTCGCGCTGGCTTCGGCGCTGATCGTGCTGCTGGCCGCGATCCAGACCGGCCGGCACGAGCGCGAGATCGAGTCCTCGCTGCTGCGTGCGCTGAGTGCGCATACCAACCAGCTATACCGCGTGCACGTGCTCGAGTTTACGCTGATGGGGGCCTTGATCGGCTTTTTCTCGGCCTGTTTCGCAACCGCTGCCGGATGGTTGATCAGCGTCCAGTTTTTCAATATCGAGTTTCATTTTTCGGCCAGCGTATGGGCTTACAGCCTGCTGTCTTCCTGCCTTGTATTGACGATTGCCGGTATCATGGTCAGCCGCAGGGTCTATAATGTTTCACCGATGAAGATACTACGCTCCTGATTTATACGGCCGTGAATAGCGTTGCTCAAGATTCTTTTGTAACCCAGGTAACCCAAAGCCTGGGCTGGGATGAACAGTTCGCCAGAGCGCTCGATTATGCCTCGGCATCGGTGCACTCCGACAAGAGCAGGCCGCGCAGCGTCGACGTCGCCCGCAGGGTGCTGGAGCTGGGTAACGACCGCGAGGCGGTAATTGCGGCGCTGCTCAGCGATCCGGGGCTGCGAGACGTGCTCGATGACAAGGCCATCGACCAAGAATTCGGCCACAAAATCGCGCAGTTGACGCAGGGAGTGAACCAGCTCAATACCCTCAAGGACGGCGGCCCGACGCGCATCGACAGCCCGGAACAGGCGGAGAAACTGCGGCGCCTGCTGATGGCTGTCATCACCGACGTGCGGGTTATGCTGATCAAGCTTTGCTATCGCGTCGAACGCCTGGGCCTGTTGAAACACGGCGATTACGAGCTGCGCCGCCAGATTGCGCGCGAAACTCTCGATATCTATGCGCCGCTGGCCAATCGCCTCGGCATGGGATTGCTCAAGTGGGAACTCGAGGATCTTGCCTTCCGCGCGCTGGAGCCGCTGGTCTATAAACGCATTGCGAAGTTGCTGGAAGAAAAGCGCAGCGAGCGCGAGGCCTTCATCGACGGCTTCAAGACGCGGCTGAAGTCGTTGCTGCAGGAACAGGGAATCGAGGCCAACGTACAGGGCCGGGTGAAACACATTGTCAGTATTTGGCGCAAGATGCAGCGTAAGAATCTCGAATTCCACGAACTCTTCGACGTGCGCGCGGTGCGGATACTGGTCGACTCGGTGGCTGATTGTTACGCGGTGCTGGGGGTCGTGCATACCAGCTGGCAGCATATCCCCAGGGAGTTCGACGACTACATCGCCAACCCCAAGGAAAACGGTTACCGTTCGCTGCACACAGCGGTGATTGCCGAGGACGGCAAGATTGTCGAAGTCCAGATACGAACTTACGAAATGCACGAAAATGCGGAACTCGGCGTTGCCTCACACTGGCGTTACAAGGAGGGTGCCAAGCTCGATCGGCGTATGGAGGCAAGCATCTCGCAAATGCGCGACTTGCTGCAGGGTTCGGCGGAAGAGGTGTCGGATGCAATGTCCGAAATCTCTACCGAACTGTCTAATGACAGGGTCTACGTCTTTACCCCTACCGGGCAAATCATCGATATCCCGAAGGGCGGTACGCCGCTGGATTTTGCCTATAGTATTCATTCCGAGGTCGGTCATCGCTGCCGCGGGGCCAAGGTCAACGGGCGCATCGTCAACCTGACGACGGTGCTGCAAACCGGCGACGAGGTCGAAATTCTGACCACCAAGGAGGGTCGGCCCAGCCGCGACTGGATGAACAAGAACCTCGGGTTCATCAAGTCTGCAGGGACTCGATCCAAGGTACGTAACTGGTTCAACCACCAGGATTTCGAGCAGAACCTGCTCGACGGCAAGGCGATTTACGATCGCAGCTTAAGCAAGTTCTCGATTCACAATGCCGATCTCAAGCAGGTCGTGGCGCATTTCAAGCGCAAGGATACGGATCAGTTTTTTGCCGATATCGGGCGCGGACTGATCACCGCGGCCCAGATTCTGGGCTACCTGCAGACCGAGCCCGAACAGGATCCTTTCAAAAAGCTCAAGAAGGAAACCCCGGCCCCGTCTTCTAGGGACGAAGTCAGCATCCACGGGGTCGGAAACCTTATGACCCAGTTCGGGCGCTGTTGCAAGCCCGTACCCGGCGATTCGATTATCGGGTTCATCACGGTCAACAGCGGGATCACGGTGCACAAGCGCAGTTGCCCCAATATCCTGTCTTTGCCGGAGGAAAAACGGCAACGCCTGATCGAGGTCGAATGGGGGCATCAAAATGGCTCGGTTTACCCGGTCGAAGTCAGTGTCACCGCTTACCAGCGCACCGGCCTGATGCAGGATATCAGCACGATTCTGGCCAACCTCAAGATCAACCTGCTGGATGTCGACTCCAGGACCGATCAGGATGAGCAACTGGTTTATACCCGGCTGACCATGGAAATCCGCAGCGTCGATGAACTGGTAACCATCATCGACAAGCTATCGCAGTTGCCCAACGTCCAGGACGTCAGGAGAATTGCCTGAATGCAGGCGGCTGATAACATTCCGCTGGCCGCGGCATCACGTTCGACGCTTAACCGGCGGTTTTGTATCGCGCCGATGATGGACTGTTCGGACCGCCATAACCGCTTCTTCCTGCGCCTGTTTTCGGACAATATTCTGCTCTATACCGAAATGGTTACCGCGACTGCCATCGTGCACGGCGATCGCGACAGGCTGCTGGGATTCAGCGCGCAAGAGCACCCACTCGCGGTTCAGCTGGGTGGTTCGGACCCGGAGACTCTGTATCGCGCGGCGCAGATTTGCCACGACTACGGTTACGACGAAATCAACCTGAACTGCGGTTGCCCCAGTGACCGGGTGCAATCCGGCAGCTTCGGCGCCTGCCTGATGAAGCAGCCGCCGCTGGTGTCAGAGTGCGTATCGGCGCTGAAATCGGCATCGCCGCTGCCGGTCACGGTCAAGCACCGTACCGGCGTCGATCAGCAGGAAGACTACGACATTTTCGCCGGCTTCGCCGCGGCGCAAATCGAGGCCGGTGCCGAGGCCCTGATCGTGCATGCGCGCAACGCCTGGCTGCAGGGCCTTAGTCCCAGGCAGAATCGCGAGATCCCGCCGTTGAAGTATGACTGGGTCTATCGTTTGAAGCAGGATTTTCCGGACCAGCCAATCATCGTCAATGGCGGCATCAAGACGCTCGACGCCTGTCTCGAACATTTGCGGCAGGTCGACGGTGTCATGCTCGGTCGCGAGCCGTACCACAATCCCTACCTGCTGCACGATGTCGACCGGGTCGTGTTTGGTTGCCGGCAATCAGTATCGTCCGGGCGTCGCGAAATGCTGCGGCGGTATTATCCCTATATCGAGCAGCAACTCGAGTCGGGGATTCCGCTGATGCGCGTGGCGCGCCATCTGCTGGGCCTGTTCAACGGGCAACCCAATGCGCGGCGCTGGCGCCGTTACCTGAGCGAAAACGCCAGTCGCCGCGACGCCGGCATCGAGGTGCTCCATCGTGCCGAACAATTGCTGGATAGCTAGCGCGTCATGCGAAGGCATCTGCGTTACCTGATTCTACTGCTGATCCTGTTGTTCGTGGCGGTCAACGAAGCGGTCAATAAGATGCGTACCACCAGCTGGGAGAGGCCGCTCTGGGTGCGGGTTTACGCGGCCAATGGCGATGGCAGCAGTACGACCGACAAGTATATCGACAGTCTCGAATCGCAGGATTTCGAGCCGATCGAAAAATTTATCAATCGCGAGGCACGACGCCACGGCGTGCTCATCGAGGCGATCGATATCGAGTACGACGGACGCCTGCAATCGCACCCTCCTCAGCCGCCCACGGGACAGAACGTCGCCGAAAACATCTGGTGGAGTCTCAAGTTTCGAGCCTGGGCAATGCGACGGGCCTGGAGCAGCGATAGCGATAACGGCGATATCGAACTCTTTGTCAGCTATTACGATACCGCCACCACGCAAAGCCTGCGTCACTCAGTAGGGCTGCAGGGCGGGCTAATCGCGCTGATCAACGCGTTCGCTGACAAAACCTACAGCGGTTCCAACCAGGTGGTGATCGCCCACGAGCTGATGCATACGTTGGGAGCGAAGGACAAGTACGATGCCAGCAGTTTGCCCGTGCATCCGCAGGGATATGCCGAACCATATCACCGTCCTCTTTATCCGCAAGCCAGGGCGGAAATCATGGGTGGACGAATTCCGCTGTCTCCGCGAGAGGCCAGAATGCCTCGAAGCCTGGGTGAGGTCGTCGTCGGCATCTACACCGCGGCCGAAATACACTGGCCTGTCGACGTCCAGTAATCTTCGATATTCTTCTAGCTGGAACGCAGATAAACATAGCTGGCGCCGGCGGCGCCATCACGGGGTTGCGCCGGGCACCAGGCCAGAACCCCCGGTTGGCTGGCAAGCCAGCGCTGCACCAGCGGCTTCAGTACGGCGTCGCTGTGCGAACGATAACCCTGCCCATGGATGACAATCACCATGCGCATGCTCCGTTGCAGTGCGTGCTCAAGAAATTGCGCTAGCGCCTGCTCGGCCTCGTGTTGCCGGTAACCGTGCAGATCGAGACTGGCCTCGGGCCGGATTTGCCCTTGCCGAATGCGGCGCTGCAACTTGGTTTGCATGCCGCTGTTAAAGTGCGAGTCGCGTGCCGGCGTCGACATGGATGGATAATTTGCCGGCGCCGCGGCGTTATGATCCTGGCTGCGAGGCACAAATTTTTTGTGCCCGCGATGCCGATAGACATTGATGCGATCGTTATGTAATCGCTTTACGCCCGCCATCAGGCCGGCAAATTCGGAATCATCGTCGTCGTTCATAAAATTATCGCGCAGCAAAACCCGGTTTTCGCCAATATTATCCGAAAATACTCTTTGACCTGCATTCAAATCGGATAGAATTCCAGATCGATGCATATTCTCATTACCAACGACGACGGCTATCTCGCGCCCGGAATCAAATTACTCGCTCAAGAACTCGCCCAGGTCGCCCGGATTTCCGTGGTAGCACCGGATCGCAACAAGAGCGGCGCCAGCAACTCGCTGACGTTGATGCGGCCGCTGCGCGTGGAGCGGTCGAGAGACGGGTTTTATTATGTCGACGGCACGCCAACCGATTGCGTGCACCTGGCGCTTTCCGGATTGCTCGATCCGGTCCCCGATATGGTGGTATCAGGGATCAACGCCGGCCCCAATCTCGGTGACGACGTGCTCTACTCGGGCACGGTCGCGGGGGCGATGGAGGGGCGTTATCTGGGATTGCCGGCGATCGCGGTATCGCTGGCGGGGAAACCGGCGACGCACTATCTGACCGCGGCGCAGATTACCCGGCGCATCATCGAACGACTAAGCGCAAATCCACTGCCCGCTGATACCCTGCTGAATATCAACGTGCCGGATTTACCACCGGAAGAGATGCCGACAGTTCAGGCGACGCGGCTGGGTTTTCGTCACAAGTCTGAATCCATGGTCAAACAAAGCGATCCCCATGGCCGGCCAGTCTACTGGGTCGGTCCGCCGGGGGAAGCCCAGGATGCCGGGCCGGGAACCGATTTTCACGCGGTCGAGCACGGCATCGCTTCGGTAACTCCGATGCAGATCGATCTGACCCGCCACCCGGGTATCGAGCCGCTACGCGACTGGCTGGTTCAACTGTGAACCTGACGGGCCGCGACCACCAGGGTATCGGTATGACCTCGCAGCGCACGCGAGATCGGCTGATTAGCCGCCTGCAGGAGCAGGGCATTCACAACGAGCAGGTGCTCGATGTCATGCGCCGCGTACCCAGGCATCTGTTCGTGGACGAAGCGCTGGCGCATCGCGCTTACGAGGATACCGCGCTGCCGATAGGTTATGGGCAGACGATTTCGCAACCTTTCATCGTGGCGTATATGACGCAGTTGCTGCTGCAGGACGGCATCGGCAACTCGGTACTCGAAATCGGCACCGGCTGCGGCTACCAGACCGCGGTGCTGGCGAATATTTTCCCGCAGGTTTACAGCGTCGAGCGCATCGAGGCGCTGCATCAGCAGGCGAAGAAACGTCTTGCCGAGCTGGAATTATATAATGTGCAGTTGCGCCACACCGACGGCATCGAGGGCTGGCCTAATCCCAGCTATCGTTTCGATCGCATCATCATGACCGCAGCCTGCAGCGAAATGCCGGAGGCGCTGGTAGCGCAGTTGAGCGAGGGGGGCATCATGGTGCTGCCAATCGATAACGGTGTCGATCAGACTATGACCAAAGTGACCCGCAGTTCGGATGGCCTGATTTGCGAGGAGCTCGAAAAAGTCATATTCGTACCGTTATTGCCGGGGCTCGGTTAGTGCAACTGTTCGAACCCATTTATCACCAGGTGATTCGATTTTCGCGGCGCAAGGATGCGCCGTATTACCTTTCGCTACTGAGTTTTGTCGAATCGTTTATTCTGCCGTTTCCGCCACCCGATGTCATGCTGGCGCCGATGTCACTCGCGCAACCCGAGCGCGCTATGCGGCTGGCGGGATTGACTCTGATTTTTTCCGTGCTCGGCGGTTTGATTGGTTACCTGATAGGCGCCTTTCTGTTCGACCTGGCGCAGCCGTTGATTGTCGAATGGGGCTACCAGGACAGGTTCCAGACGGTGATGAACTGGTTTGGTCACTGGGGATTCTGGGCCGTGCTGGTGGCCGGTTTTTCACCGGTGCCCTACAAGATATTCACCATCGCGGCCGGAGTGCTGAACCTCGCCATACTGCCGTTTGTGCTGGCCTCTATCATCGGGCGCGGCGCGCGTTTCTACCTGCTGGCCTGGTGTCTGGCCAGGTTCGGCCCGGCAATCGAGCCCAGGCTTTTGAAATACATCGAAAGAATCGGCTGGGCTATCGTCGTAGCCCTGCTGCTGGCGATTGCCGTTTATTATGTATAAACCGTAAAATCCGGGTCATGAGATCAGCCATCGTCAGCGCGTTTGCCGTGATCATGTTGGTGTCCTGCGTTACGGTCAGCCCACCGAGCCAGGTGTCACGTGGTCCGGGTTGGTACACGGTAAAAAGATCCGACACGCTTTACTCGATCGCGTGGCGTTACGGCCTCGACTACAAGCAACTGGCGCGCTGGAACCAGATCGACGTCAACGAGCCGATCTATCCGGGCCAGCGCCTGCGGCTGCTGAATCCCCAGGGCGGGGTGGTTGCCGAATCTGCCGCCAGCAAGCCGGATTCGACCCGCAAGGCTCAGGGCTCCAGTAACAAGGCGGAAACCAGGGCGAGCAGTAGCGAGCCCCGCGGTCGTGACCCGAACAAATGGATCTGGCCCACCGAGGGCAAACCGCTGAACACTTTTCTGGCCTCGAAACTCGATCGCCGGGGCATTGATATCGCCGGTATAGTGGTAATGGTTTGGCGGGTTATGGTAATCTGATAATTATACGTCACAGTGATACGTATTTAAGTGCTTATGCATATTGTCAGGAACGCCTGGTGCAGGAAGGGGTTATGGTGAAAGCCGGCAAAGTAGTCGCAAAAATGGGCAGCAGGGATAACACGGCGCAACTGCATTTTGAAATTCGACGAAATGGCAAACCCGTAGATCCAATGAAATATCTACCCAATCGATAAAGGAACCTCTGGATGACCAAATCTACCGATAAGTCGCTTATCGAAGATACCGAAATACCAACCGAAGACCTGGTGGAAGACCTCGTCGAAGACGATGAGGCTACGAACCTGGCGGATGACGAAGAAGAAGATACCGAACATGCGACCATCATCAGTGATGACGACTCCGACGATGATGACGACGATGACGACGAGGTAATCGAAGCTGAAAAATTCATCGAGCGTCGCAAACCCGAAGATCGTCGCAAGGTGGGCACGCGCCGCTCATCCGACGCCGATCCGACGCGGCTTTATCTCAAGGAAATCGAAGTTTCCCCGCTGTTAACGGCGGAAGAAGAAGTTTATTACTCGCGCCTCGCGTTGAAAGGCGACACCGCCGCGCGCGACAAGATGATCGAGTGTAACCTGCGCCTGGTGGTCAAGATCGCACGGCGTTACATGAACCGTGGCCTGGCGCTGCTGGATTTGATCGAAGAGGGCAATCTCGGTCTGATTCGCGCGGTCGAGAAATTCGATCCGGAACGCGGTTTCCGTTTTTCGACCTACGCAACCTGGTGGATACGCCAGACCATCGAGCGCGGGTTGATGAACCAGACCCGCACCATTCGCCTGCCGATTCACGTTATCAAGGAACTGAACACCTACCTCAGGGCAGCACGCAAGCTGACCCAGGAACTGAATCGCGAGGCAACGCCCGAGGATGTCGCCCAGCTGTTGAAGAAGCCGGTCAAGGACGTCGAGAAAATGTTCAAGCTGGCCGACCGCGTGTCGTCCTTCGATATTCCGATGGGTGGCGAGGGCGAGCGTCCGCTGCTCGACGTTATTCCGGATGACAGCAATCCTGATCCGTCCAGCATCCTGCAGGACGAGAGCGTCATCAAACATCTCGACAGCTGGCTCGACGAGCTCGACGAAAAACAGCGCGACGTCGTGGTGCGCCGTTTCGGTTTGCGCAATCACCCGCGCGGCACGCTGGAAGAAGTCGGACTCGAGCTCGGCGTGACCCGAGAGCGCGTACGCCAGATCCAGATGGACGCGCTGCGCAAGCTGCGCCGCATCCTCGAGCACAGCGGCTACTCCCGCGAAAACATCATCGAAGAATAACCCGTTCCTGTCATCCCGCGGCCAGACCGCGGGTCTCCTATTTTCCTGCAAAGAAAATCGGTCGAAGTGTTTCAGCGCTTTCCGGTATCGGATTTCCGATCCTCACGATCTTACCAAACGGCAACCGAAGCCATCAGTTGCGACTGACCGGGTGGCCTGCGGCTTCCCGAAAAGCCTCGTTTTTTAACGGGCAAGGCGATACGCGACATCCCTGTCGCGGATCGCCACAGGCTACGTCCGTGTAGCCTGACCCATTAAAAAACGAGGCTTTTCGGCACCCGGCCTTTATGTCGCAACTGATGGCTTCGGTTGCCTTCCGACTTTTGTTCAAGGATTCTGAATCTAGTGTCCGAGAAAACGTTCGAATGCCCCGTCACAAATACCGCGTCCTGCCAGCACGACGTATCGAATCAAGTTTCGGGATTGCTACTTCCGATCCGACGAGTCATCTCGCTTGAGGGATTGGTGCCAACAATGCAGGAGAGAATTATTTCAGCTTTTAAGAAAAATGCCGGCAGTCGATCGTTAATTGCGCCCTCCTCGAAAAGGATATGACTCTTCCATGCTATTTCAGAGGCAACCGCAGGCCCCCCTCTCGACATAAAGACCGGTTGTCCTGAAAACACCCTTCTGCGGGAAGCCGCCGGCAAACCGGTCAGTCGAGAGGGGGGCCTGCGGTTGCCGCCTGGGACTCTTTGACGGATTGGGGATCTATCGGGAGCTTAGGTGCTGAGGATGACAGCCGCGGTGACGGCGCGGTCTTCGGCGACCAGGATGTTGAAGGTGCGGCACAGCGCGCCATTGTCCATGACCTCGAGGCCGATGCCGCGTTCGCCGAACAGGGCGAAAGTCCTGGCATCGGGAAAGCGTTGCTGTTCGCCGGTGCCGAGCAGGACCACCGCGGGTTTAGATTCGAGCACGGGCGCCAGGTTTTCGGGGTTCAGATCCTCGATCGAGGAGACTGCCCACGGGCTGTAGATGTCGTTGGCGGTGAGCACCAGGCTTTGCCGGTAGACCACTTCGTTGATGGTGACCGAGGCGGGGCCATAGGAGGTGAATCGATGGCGACTGGTGACGATATCTTCGGAGAGCGGCATGGTCGGCAGAATAATGTAATTCGATCGGGCGATCAACGTCGCCGGAGGGCTACTCGTGGTTGACACCCGGGTATACATTTCTTAAGGTTGCGCGGTCTAAAATCCCCCTGCGAAGCTTTCTGGAGACTTGTATTGAAACCGGTAAAACTGGGTTTACTTGGCGTTGGTACGGTAGGTGCTAGCACCGCGCTGGTGCTGCAAAACAATGCCGCCGAAATTGCCCGCCGTGCGGGCCGCAAGATCGAGATCGTGCAGGCGTCGCGGCGAGATGTTGGCGCCGGCATGCCGGCGGGCAGCGGTGATATCGAGCTGGTAGCCGATCCGTTCGAGGTCGTTAACAATCCCGACATCGATATCGTTATCGAACTGATCGGTGGCTATGAACCGGCGCTGCAGCTGGTGATGCAGGCGATCGAAAACGGCAAGCACGTGGTGACCGCCAACAAGGCAATGATCGCCCTGCACGGCAACGAAATTTTTGCCGCGGCCCAGCGTCAGGGAATCAATGTCGTGTTCGAAGCCGCCGTTGCCGGTGGCATTCCGATCATCAAGTCGATTCGCGAAGGCCTGAGCGCGAATCATATCGAATCGGTGGCGGGCATCATTAACGGCACCGGTAATTTTATTCTTACCGAAATGCGAGACAAAGGGCGCGATTTCGATGACGTGCTGGCCGAGGCGCAGGCTTTGGGCTACGCGGAAGCGGATCCTACCTTCGATATCGAAGGAATCGATGCGGCGCACAAACTTTGTATTCTGTCGTCGATCGCTTTTGGCATACCGCTGCAGTTCGACGCGGTTTACACCGAAGGCATCGGCGGGGTTTCGACCGAGGATGTGGTCTATGCGGGTCAGCTTGGCTATCGCATCAAGCATCTCGGCGTAGCTCGACGCAGTGCGCAGGGTATCGAAATGCGAGTGCATCCCACTCTGATCCCGGAAAAACGCCTGATTGCAAATGTCGACGGCGTCATGAACGCCGTACTGGTGATGGCCGATAAGCTGGGCCCGTCGCTCTACTATGGTGCCGGCGCGGGCGCCGACCCGACCGCCTCGGCGGTGATTGCCGATATCATCGATGTCGCGCGCACGATTACCACCGACGCGCAGAACCGGGTACCGCACCTGGCGTTTCAACCCGATCAGATTGTCGATATTCCCATTTTGCCCATTAGCGAAATCCAGACTGCCTATTACCTGCGCATGCGGGTCGATGACCGCCCGGGCGTTATGGCGGAGATTACCCGCATCATGGGGGATAACGATATCTCGATCGAGGCAATCCTGCAGAAGGAACCCGAGTCAGGCGTTACCCGTGCGACGATCATCATGCTGACGCAAAAAATCCGGGAGCGGCAGATGGACGCCGCGATCACGGCGATAACCGAGCTCGACGTCGTGCATGGGGACGTCCACCGTATCCGGGTCGAGACGCTGGATGGCGATTGAATCGAGAGCTCGCGCTTAATGCCGCTCGGTCCGATAGCCTGGCTGCCGGTCGATTGCCTGGGCCAACTTGAAAACCTGTTGAAAAACAACAATCTGCCGGTCGAGGATGTCGTCGAGTGCGGCGAAAATTTTTGCGGGATTTTTGATGGCGACAGGCTGGTAGCCGCCGGCGGGCTGGAACCCGCTGGTAACTTCGGCCTGCTGCGTTCGGTCGTGGTGCGGCCAGAGTACCGGGGCCGGGGCCTGGCGCGAGCAATTGTCGAATTTCTTCTCGAGCAGGCGCAATTGCAGGGCAGGGAGGCGGTTTACCTGTTGACCGAAACTGCCACGGGATATTTCGAAAAGCTGGGATTCGACCCGGTGGAGCGCGCACAAGTGCCTGTCGCTGTCGCGCAAACCAGGCAGTTCGTTGCACTCTGCCCGGACAGTGCCAGTTGCCTGATGACTGCTCTGCCGCGCGACTGACAGGAACGGGTCGATCCCACAATGACTGCGCGCGCAACTCCCAGCCCCGGTCCGGGTTTCGCCGAATTCGTGACCCTGATAGCGTTGATCATTTCGCTGGTGGCGTTGTCCATCGACGCGATGTTGCCTGCGCTACCGGAAATCGCGGCCGACCTGGACGTCGTTCGTATCAACGACAGTCAATACGTCATCTCGGTTTTCTTTGCGGGTATGGGCCTGGGGCAGCTTTTCTTCGGACCGTTGTCGGATTCCATCGGCCGTCGGCCCGCGATCCTGTCGGGCTTGTTGCTATTCCTTTTGGGCTGTCTGTTATCGATTGTCGCGGTCGATTTCACACAGATGCTGCTGGGCCGATTCCTGCAGGGATTGGGCGCCTCGGGCCCGCGCATCGTCTCGATCGCCCTGGTACGTGACAAGTACAGGGGGCGCGAGATGGCGCGCGTGATGTCTTTCGTCATGACGGTGTTCATCCTGGTGCCGGTGTTTGCGCCGGCCGTGGGCCAGGGCATCCTGTTGCTGGCCGACTGGCGCTACATCTTCGCTATGTTCCTGTGCCTTGCGTTCGCGGTCGGCCTGTGGTTCTGGCGTCGTCAGCCGGAGACGCTGGCCAGAAGTGATCGCATCGCGTTTTCGTTCGCGCAGCTGATTCTCGACGTACGAGCCATTCTGCGTATTCGGGCCGCACTGGGCTATACGCTGACGATGGGGTTTATCTTTGGCGCCTTCCTCGGTTATCTCAGCAGTTCGCAGCAGATTTTCCAGGTTCAGTATCAGTTACAGCTGCTATTCCCGCTGTATTTCGGCATATTGGCGGTCTCGATTGGCTGCGCCTCGCTGGTCAATGCGCGCCTCGTCATGCGTTTCGGCATGCGCCGGCTGTCGCGTCTTGCGCTTCAGTCGATCTGCCTGTTGTCTTTTTCCTTCCTGCTGTGCGCATGGTATTTCGATGGCCATCCGCATTTGAACCTGCTGATGCTTTACCTGCTGCCACTGTTCTTCTGTTTCGGAATTCTGTTCGGCAACCTGAATGCGCTGGCGATGGAACCGTTGGGGCGTATCGCGGGCCTGGGGTCGGCGGTGGTGGGGTCAATATCAACGTTGATTTCGGCGTTTTTTGGCGTGATCGTGGCCGATACTTACAATGCAACGGTGCTGCCGCTGGTGCTCGGTTTCGCGCTACTGGGCGCTGCCGGGCTGCTGGTGATGCGCTGGACCGAGGCCGAGCTCGCTCCCGAGCATTAGGTCAGGTTTCGAGAAACTTTAAGATCTCGGCCTCGATATCCCGCTTCGCCACCACTGCGGGATGCGCCACCGGTTTTTCGAACAGGCTGGCGATCATTGACGGAACCTCGATATTGGCGGTCGCGGCGATCGCTTCCAGCGCGCTGCGATCAGTCTGCCCACGGTTGCCATTGATCGCCTGGTCGATAACCGGTGCGAACTTGGTCCATTCCGCGGTCGAATAGATGATATTTACCCGGCCCGCAAACGCGGGCGCGCGGCAGGATTTGAAACAGGTGGCGGTATGTGGGTCCATCAGGTATCCGGCGTCGAACGCCTGCTTGACGTAATGCATGCTTTCTTCGTCGGAGCTGAAGTCCGCGGCAAAGATCTCGCTGATGCTGTCATGTTCGTCGGGTTCGAGTTGGTACCAGCCATTGTCGTCGAGCTGTTGCATCAAATCGCGGGTGCGGGTGGCACCGAACAGGTCGAACAGCACGCGCTCGACGTTGGATGACTTTAAAATGTCCATCGCTGGCGACGTGGTCGCAATCAATTCACGTTTGCTGAGGTCATAGCGCCCGCTATCGATCCACTCCGTGAGCACGTTATTGGCGTTCGAGGCAATCACGATCTTCGCGATCGGCAATCCGAGCCGCTGCGCGTAGTAGGCGCCGAGCGCGTTGCCGAAATTACCGCTGGGGATATGTAACACGACTTCGTCGCCGAGTTCGATTTCCCGCTGGCGCACCAGTGCAAGATAGGAATGAAACTGGTACAGCATCTGGAAGATGATGCGCCCGAAATTGACCGAGTTGGCGGCCGACAGGGAGATACCGAGTTCGTCCAGGCGTTGATTGAACGTGGGTGAAGCCAGCAACGATTTTAGCGCCGATTGCGCGTCGTCAAAGTTGCCGTGGATGCCGATTACCTTGAGGTTTGGCGCCGCCTCGGTGACCATTTGCAGCCGCTGCACTTCGGAGGTTCCACCGGCCGGATAAAGGCAGGCGACGCGAATATTGGGACGGTCGCGAAAGGTGTCGAGCGCCGCCGGACCGGTGTCGCCGCTGGTTGCCGTCAGGATCAGGTACTGCCGCTTCCGTTGCTGCGCCAGGTTCGAAAAAATCAGGCCAAAAGGTTGCAGCGCCATGTCCTTGAAGGCCCTGGTCGGGCCGTGGTAAAGCTCGCTGACGAACAGCCTGTCTTCGATTTTTACCACCGGCACCGGGTCTTCCGGGTCGTCGAAACGATCGTACAGGGCGAGTGCCGCGCGCAGTGTCGAGGACTCGATATCGATGTCCAGGTATTCGAGTAACGCCAGCGACAGGGCCTGATAGGAACTCTCGAGGTGCTGGCCCAGAAAATTGGATGGCAGCGGGGGCAGGGACCGCGGGCTATAGATGCCCCCGAACGAGGCGATGGGTGATAACAGCGCCCCTGAAAAGCTGATTTGGGCGTCGCGAGTGCCGTCGTTACCGCGGGTTTCGGTGAAGATCATCGGGGATGGGCGGCCGTGTAAAACCTGTAAAGATCCGAATTATATCGGGCTACCCGGACCTAACAAGCGGTTTTACCGAAAAAACGCGGCAAAAGCGGGTAAATACTTCTCCAGTGGCAGCTTTTCACTTCTACTGCAACGGATTTATGCGTAAAATTCGGCGATTGGCCCGGCGGCCTTTTCCTTGCCGGGCCATCATGTTTGGCTTAGCCAGAGTATCTGTAACCAATCCGATGTCCGTGACCGAAAAGATTAATTTACTCGATTACAATCGAGCGGCGCTAGAAGCGTTTTTTATCTCCAATGGAGAAAAGCCGTTTCGCGCCAGGCAGTTGATGCAGTGGGTGCACCAGCGCGGGGTGACGGATTTTGCGTTGATGACCGATATGTCCAGGAAACTGCGGGAGTTCCTGCAACAGCATTGCTGTATCGAGCGTCCACGCATCCTGGAGCAACAGAAATCGGCTGACGGCACGCGTAAATGGTTACTCGGCGTCGACGACGGCGATAACGCCATCGAGTGCGTATTGATCCCTGAAAAATCGCGTATGACCCTGTGCGTTTCCTCGCAATTGGGTTGTACGCTGAACTGCAGTTTCTGCTCGACCGCGAAGCAGGGATTCAATCGCAACCTGACCACCGCCGAGATAATCGCGCAGTTGCATTTTGCCCACCATAGCCTGCTCGCGGAAGGCTACGAGCAGGGCGTGACCAATGTCGTGATGATGGGCATGGGTGAACCCCTGCTCAACTTTGACGCGGTGATCGCCGCGGTCGATATGATGTGCGACGATTTCGGTTACGCGCTGAGCAAGCGCCGCGTCACGATCAGTACCGCCGGCGTGGTTCCGGCCATGCATAAGCTGGAGCAGGTTACCGACGTGGCGCTCGCGGTATCGCTGCATGCGCCCAACGATCGTTTGCGCAATCAGCTGGTGCCGATCAATCGCAAGTACCCGATCGAGGAATTGATGCAGGCCTGCCGCAGCTATATCGATGGTTACAGGAGTCGTAAAATCACCTTCGAATACGTCATGCTGGAAGGCGTCAACGACAGCCTCGAACATGCTCGCCAGCTGGTGAAACTGATCGGCGAGATACCCTGCAAGCTGAACCTGATTCCGTTCAACCCCTACCCGCACGCTATTTACCGTTGTTCGGAACAGTCCGCCATCGATCGCTTCCGGGATTACACTGCGGGCAAGGGGATCGTCACGGTGACTCGACGCGCGCGTGGCGACGATATCGATGCCGCCTGTGGTCAGCTGGTCGGCGCTTTCCAGGACCGCAGCCGGCGCAGCAGCAAGTACCAGTTGAGCCTCAACCAGATCAAGGGGGTGAATCTTGCGCATTGAGAAAATTGTTGCATTCTTGCTGCTGCTCGGGCTGTTGCAGGCCTGCGTTACGGCGGGTCCCACAAAAAGCCAGAATGAAAAAGCCAGCGCGGTCAACGTGCAGCTCGGTATCGGTTACCTGCAGCAAAACAATCTTGAACTCGCCAGTGAGAAATTAGACAAGGCGCTGCGCCAGGACCCCAACTCCGCGGCGGCACATAATGCCTACGCAATTTTACAGGATCGGCTGCAGCAAGCCGAGAAAGCCGAATATCATTACAAACGGGCGACCACGCTCGACCCCAGGGATTCGCAGGCGAACAATAATTATGGCGCGTTCCTGTGCCGTAACAACAGGGAACGGGAGTCGGAGAAGTACTTCCTGCGCGCACTCGATAATCCGCTCTATAATACGCCCGAGTTTGCCTATACCAACGCGGCGATATGCCTGCTCAAGATAAACGAGCGAGAAGACGCCATGGCATACCTGCGCAAGGCGCTGGCCGCAAAAATTGATTTTGCGCCGGCGTTGCTGACCATGAGTGAATTGATGTTCAGCGAGGGCGATCACGTCCAGGCGAAGTTTTACATCGATCGTTATCACCTGTCCGCGCCCGCCAGTGCCAAAAGCCTGTGGCTGGCAATCCAGAACACACTCGAGCTGGATAGCGCGGGCGACGTTGACGAGCTGGCGCAACGCCTGGAGTCGGAGTTTCCCGACTCGCGCGAATACCAGGACTGGCTAAAGATACAGTAGCATGGCAACGGCAGAGCAACAGAATAATACGCAAACCCGGCCGAGCGGTATCGGTCCCGGGGAGCGTCTGCAGGCGGCTCGGATTCAGAAGGGGTTGTCGCTCGAAGATGTCGCGGGACGCATGCACTTGAGCCCCCGTATCCTCGAGGCTATAGAGGAAAATAACTTCGAAGAAATCACCGCCCCGATTTTTGTCAAAGGCTATTTGCGTGCCTATGCCCGAATCGTCGCGCTCGATGAAGACGACATGATTCAGCAATACGTCGATTATTACTCGGAAGAAGATCCGCCGATATCCTCGACCAGTAACACGATACCCGAATTATCGGTCGCCGATGTGCGCATAAAATGGACCACTTATCTCGTCGTCCTGGTGCTCGCGGCGTTACTGTCGGCCTGGTGGTGGAATAAGAGCCAGAACGAAGAATCCCCGATTTCGCTGGATACCCAGGCCCCTGGCCTGGAATCAACCGAGGCGGCCGAATCGGACGTGGTCAATACTGAAATCGAGGCTGCCTCCGAGATATCGACAGCAACCGATGAATCGACCCCGGCGGTGCAGGAGTCGGCGGCGGCGGAGGCGCCGGCGCAGAGTGAAGCGGTCGCCGCGGAGTCGGTCGAAACCGAGGCTGTCGCAAGTGAAGCGGTCGAATCCGAGCCGCTCGAGCCCGAACCGCTCGCACCCGGGCCCGTCGAAGCCGCCGCGATGCAGCAGCAGACTGAACCCGCCGCTAGCGTCGCGGCCGCCCCCGAGGCGTTGCAACCGGTGCCGGGCAGCCGCGACCAGCCGAATCTGAATGCGCCCATCGGTTCGGACAGGCTGAACATTGTCGTCAACGCCGATACCTGGGCCGACATCAAGGACAGTTCCGGCTACCAGCTGGTCTACGACCTGTTGCGCGCGGACCAGGCGGTGGAGTTAACCGGCGCGGCGCCGTTCTCGGTTTTCCTCGGTAACGGTCATGGTGTTGAAATCCTGTTCAATGACGAAGAGATTAATTTCTCTTCCAGAATACGCGACGACAATACCGCTCGCCTCAGAATAGGCGGTTAGAACGGGGTCGAGTGTGGCAGAGTTACTTCAGGTCATTCGCGGAATGCACGATATTCTGCCTGCCGACATGCCCGTCTGGAATCAGCTCGAGGATGAGTATCGGGCGCTTGCGGAATCCTACGGCTATCGCGAAATCAGAACCCCTGTCGTCGAGAAAACGGCGCTGTTTGCGCGTTCGATCGGTGCCGTCACCGATATCGTCGAAAAGGAAATGTACAGTTTCGAGGATCGTAACGGCGATAGCCTGAGCCTGCGTCCGGAGAATACCGCAAGTGTGGTGCGCGCGGGTTTACAGGCTGGAATGCTGCAGGATCAGCAACACAGGTTATGGTATTCCGGGCCGATGTTTCGCCATGAGCGCCCGCAAAAGGGGCGTTACCGGCAGTTTCACCAGCTGGGCGCGGAAACCTTCGGTATTCCCGGCGCCGATATCGAGGCGGAGCTGATATTGCTGGCGGCGCGATTCTGGAAGCGGCTTGGCCTCGAGGATATCGAGTTGCAAATCAATAGTCTTGGCAGCAGCGGTTGCCGGCAACGCTTCCGCGGCATTCTGGTCGAGTACTTTCGTGATCACTACGACTCGCTGGACGTGGACAGCCAGCGGCGACTCGAAACCAATCCGCTGCGGATTCTGGACAGCAAGAATCCCGACATGCAGGGGCTGATCGAGGCCGCACCGGCGCTCGTGGATAGTCTCGATCAGGAGTCTCGTGAGCATTTTAACGAACTGACGGATATCCTCGACAAGACCGGGGTCGTTTACCAGGTTAACCAGCGGCTGGTGCGAGGCCTCGATTACTATTGTCATACGGTTTTCGAATGGGTGACCGACACGCTGGGTGCCCAGGGTACGGTTTGCGGTGGCGGGCGCTACGATGGCCTGGTCGAACAACTGGGCGGCAAGCCCAGTTACGCTGCCGGATTCTCGATGGGTTGCGAGCGACTGGTGTCGATGTTGATCGATCAGGGTCGAGCGCAGGACGAATCCGGCTGCGATGTCTACCTGCTGATGCGCGGTGAAAACAGTGTCCCGCGCGCGCAGCAACTGGCCGAAACCCTGCGCGATGAGCTGCCGCGCCTCGGCCTGGTGGTGCACGCGGGTGGCGGCAGTTTCAAGAGCCAGATGCGCAAGGCAGACAAGTCGGGTGCTCGCATCGCATTGATTCTGGGCGAGGCAGAAATCGCCGCGAACACCGTGTCGGTCAAGTTTTTACGCCAAGACAGGCAGCAGGAAGAGATCCCGCAAGCGGATATTGTCAATCGTATTAACTCGTTACTGGGTAATAACTAGAGAAACCAAATGGAAACCGAAGAAGAACAGGTCGAAAAACTGAAAGCCTGGCTAAAAGAAAACGGCATGTCGATCGTTTTTGGAATAATTATTGGCGTCGGCGGTATCGGTGGTTACCAATACTGGACCGAGAGACAGGAAACGATCGCGGCCGAAGCCTCCGGGCATTACGTAGAAATGATTGCTGCACTCGACGGCGGCAATAGCCAGTTACTGAATGAACAGGCCGATATCCTGATTAACGAGTACGCCGCGACCGATTACGCGTTAATGGCGCAACTGGCACTGGCCAGGAACCGCGTGACTAGCGGTAAATTCGATCAGGCCGAGCTTGCCCTGCAGCAGGTTGTCGGTAGCGCCGGACAGGAGCCGCTGGCCTATGTCGCGCGCACCAGGTTGGCGGCGGTGCAAATACAGAATGGCCAGTTCGACCAGGCGCTGGCGACGCTCGAGGTAGATTTCCCCGACGAGTTTTCAGCCCGTGTCGCCGAGCTGCGGGGCGATGCCTATGCGCTGCAGGGCAAGGTCGCGCAGGCGATCGAGGCCTACCGCACGGCAAAAACCGCCGCCATGGGACCTGCTAATGAGACGTTTCTGCAGCAGAAGCTCGATGACCTCGGAGCGCGCGATTGAATCCAGTGGCAAGAATCCTCGTTCCGATCCTGGCGGGATTACTGGTTGCCTGTTCGACCGACACCGACAACAGTGAACCGCCGGCGGAGTTGACCCAAATTGTCGATTCGCAGCCCTTGGTGCTCAACTGGCGACTCGAGACGCAAGCGGCGCCCAATACGGCTTCCTACCGACTTCGACCGTTGCTGGTTGGAGACCTGGTTTACAGTATCGACACCGATGGCACCGTTGTCTGCGTCGATGTCGCCAACGGCACCCTGCTATGGCGTTTCAAAACCGGGTTAAACGCAATTACCGGAATCGGTGGAAATCAGGAGATGCTCGTCGTGGCTTCCCGCGACGGCGATATCGCGGCCTACTCGAATTCCTATCCGAATCCGGAGCTATTGTGGCAGATTCGTATCGATAGCGAGATCCGCGCAACGCCGATCGTCGACGGCGAGCAGGTGTTTCTGCGCAGTGTCGATGGCAAGCTGCGCAGCCTGGCGGCAGTGGACGGTAGCCAGCAGTGGCTGGCCTCGCGCCGGGTGCCGGTGTTGTCTCTGACCGGTAATAGCGAGCCGCTGGTCGATGGTCAATTGGTATATGCCGGGTTTGACGATGGCAAGCTGGTCGCCTTCAATCGCGACGACGGCGAGATTCGATGGGAATCGACCATCAGCGTTCCCGGCGGCCGTACCGAAGTTGAGCGCCTGGTCGATCTCGACGGGCGGTTTGTGCTGCGCGACGGTATCATTTACGTATCGTCTTTTCAGGGGAGACTGGCGGCGGTGCAGGCGGTCAGTGGAGACCTGTTATGGACCCGCGAGTTTTCGAGTTTCCAGTCAGTCGCCGTCGGTGAGGACGCCATTTATCTGAGCGACGACAAAAGCCACCTGTGGGCGATCGATCGCCGCACGGGCTCGGCATTCTGGAAGCAGGATGTGTTGAACGCGCGCAGGATAACGGCACCGTCGATCGTCGGTGACCATATCGTCGTCGCGGATCTCGATGGTTTACTGCACTGGTTCAACGACAAGGACGGCAAGCTTGTTGGCAGGATTCGCATCGGGGCAGCGAGGAGCTACGTGCAGCCGATCATCTGGCGGCAATCGGTCCTGACACTGGACAGGTATGGCGAGCTAGCTTCGTCCTCGCTGCGGCAATGATCCCCGTCATCGCGTTGATCGGGCGTCCCAATGTCGGGAAATCCACGCTCTTCAACGTTTTCACCCGCAGTAGAGATGCCATAGTCGCCAATGAGCCCGGGCTGACCCGCGATCGCCAGTACGGTGTGGGCGAGCGTGCCGGCAGGACCTTTATCGTTGTCGATACCGGGGGCCTGAGCGGCGAGAAACAGGATCTGGATGATTTGATGGCGCGCCAGACCCGGCTCGCCATGGAAGAAGCGGATGAAATCGTCTTCCTGGTCGACGCGCAGGACGGCCTCACCAACGGCGACCGCTTGATCGCCGACCTGGTGCGCAAATCCGGCAAGTCATGCCACCTCGTCGTCAACAAGGTCGATGGTATCAATCCTGACCAGGCGCAGTCCGACTTTTATGCCCTGGGTTTCAACCACCTGCAATCGATCTCCGCCGCGCACCGCAAAGGTACCAGTGCGCTGCTTGATGACCTGCTCGCGCCTTATCCCGCGTTGGAGGAGGAGCAGGAGTCGATTTCAGGCCCCCTGGTCGCGGTCATTGGACGGCCCAATGTCGGCAAGTCGACGCTGATTAATCGGCTGGTCGGCGAAGAGCGCGTGGTCGCCTTCGATCAACCGGGTACGACGCGGGACACCATCGAGGTGCCGTTCGAGCGCCATG
>JAACFA010000046.1 GCA_009937625.1 Gammaproteobacteria bacterium
GGGAAACGGGCAAATGGAATAAGGAAATTCGACAGAACAGGCAAAGGATGGGGATTGGTAAGCGTTCTACTAAGCCTCGGTAAAAAACGTTTGAGCTGATTACCACAGGCTCACGGATAACCCCGATTTTCTGCTTATTGGGAGCTATTGTTTCTAGCTGAAATGCTGGCATTTGGATTCGATTTAATCCCCTCAACGCCTGTTGGAGGCGCGATTCAGCTCTGAATATCTCGTTTTAAAATATCTTTCTTGGGGCTATTATCATCGCCCATCCAAGAAAATTATGCGTCAGCCTCCTCTATAGCAGACCCTTATAAACTAGGGCCAGGCGGCGATCTCCGGCCAACAGCGGCCGCCCAGCTAGTGAAGCGATAATATGTTATCAGGTCAAAAACCATATAGTTCCGCTGTTAGGCGACCAAAATAAAGCAGCCGTAGCCCTTGCAATATGTACCAATATTGGTACACTCATTGAGTGCCAATGGATCGGCCCATCCCCGTACTTTTCTTTCAACTCGATTCCGGACGAGAGCCAGTACGAGAATGGCTTAAAAACCTATCCAGAGACGATCGCAAAACGATAGGTGAGGATATCAAGACATTGCAGCTTGGCTGGCCCATAGGAATGCCATTAGCAAGAAAGATGGGAAACGACCTTTGGGAACTAAGATCTACATTGTCATTCGGAATTGCGAGAACATTTTTTACGATTTATCAGAACAATATTATTTTACTACACGGCTTCGTTAAGAAGTCCCAGAAAACTCCACCGAATGAATTGACTATAGCCAAACGTAGATTAACTAAGTTGAGAACGTAATCATGTCCCGGCGAAATATTGGAAGCGAATTTGACAGATTTCTCGAAGAAGAAGGTCTGCTCGAAGAAACCACGGCTACGGCCGTGAAACGGGTTATTGCCTATCAGCTTGCCGAGAAAATGGCTAAAGACAAACTTACTAAAGCGGAAATGGCGCGTCGAATGGACACAAGTCGATCCTCTTTAGATCGATTGCTTGATCCTGATAATTCCTCGGTAACGCTGCAGACACTGCAAAGTGCAGTCCAGGCGTTGGGTGGCCGGCTAAAAATTGAAATAGATTTTCACGAGAATGCAGCGTGAGTCGCCTAACAAGCGCATGCAGACGCTTACAATTCGATATTGGATAACGCTGGAGGGGGTGCCTTTGGTTTTCGCTGGGCAAACACCACTCGCAAAATAGCAACAACAGAAAACACGATCAAAACCACAAGAGCAAACTTTATCTTATCCATGCTATTTGCCCTTTTTTTGAGCGGCCACTAATCGATCGTAATATTCTTGTGCTAACCATCTAGCCTCACGGATTTGATCAAGTTGCATTTTCGCTTCGAGGCAATTTAATTTTCGCTTTCCCCTACTTGAATTTTGAAAGGCTGCTACTTTGCACCACGCGTAAGCCTTTACAAGGTTCCGCGTAACACCTTGTCCTCGGGCATACAAAGTGCCTAATCTATGTTGTGCCTGACGAGACCCATTAATTGCTGCAAGCTGATACCACTTAAAGGCTTGCTTGTAGTCTCGGGCCTTTTCTTGGCTTTTTTGAAATAGCTCACCCAGTTCAAACTGGGTGATGCAGCTTCGATCTTCGGCATATTGAACCATTACCTAATCTCCGGCCAACTACAGTACAGCTTTATCGGAATAAGCAGTAAAAATCCCAATAATAGACAACAAACTCTCTACTGTGAGGGCTTTCTTTCCTATGACGAGGGTATGTTGTGGTTTCACAATTGCCTCCTTGAATTGCACCACGCTATTATCTTTTATGACGTAAGTACCGTTGGTCGAGTCAAGGTCGCGTATATGTATTTCTCCACTGATAAATTTTATTTCGGCATGCTTTCGACTAACGGATTTATCATTAATATAGATATGCCCCTCCCTGCCAACTATATAGGATCGGCCCTCCACAAAGTCGACATCTACATTCGCATTGTTATTCATTCTTGACCTTTCCCGAGCGCCCATCATTTACCAAGAACAAACTTATCACTTTATATCCTTGTTGAGCATCACCCACTTGGGTGAAATCGTCTTACTTCGATCGATCACGCTGGAATAACCGAACAGTTAAGCACTGACCGACAACGTTCTTTGATCGGTGTTTTTCGAATTCCTGACAAGTCGAAGGTCTCCTTAGGGGCGCTTATCGCCGTTGATAGCTAGACAGCGAGGGGCGTTTTTCTTGTAAGCTGCCGCTGCAAATGCCGCACCGAGCTGCGGGATTCGGCCAATTTGAGACGCTCATCCTTGATTTGGTCTCACCGATGTATCTGACAACGCGTCAAGAATGGGGCGATCAGGGGCAGCGCCACCACTGCACCGCGAAGCAATATCCAGCAGGGTAGTCTTCCGGTACATACTTTGCGCATCTTGAATTTTTTGAACTGGGACCAGGATTAAGTCGCTGTCCCAACTAGCGGCTGCGTCGTGAGAATCGTGGTAAGATTCCCGCTTGCGCGGGATCGACCGGATAGTAAGATAAGCCTTCCGAAACTATCAGGAACATCGCGATGGGCTGCCAGTATTTCGATCCCTGCGACAGCGGGGCCGACTCTTATACCATAGCTATCCCCAAGTACAGCTTCGGCCGCAGCTGCCTGCGCGAAGCGGGGGCGCGAGCCGCCGGGCTCGGCATGACGCGGGTGGGGCTGTTTACCGACCCTTTTTTGCGCGACAGCGCCTACGTCGCGACGGTGCTGGAATCGCTAGCGCAGGCCGGGCTCGACGTTGCCGTGTTCGACGAGATTACGATCGAGGCCGACGACGCCAGCGTCGAGCGTGGCGCGGCTTTTGTCGCCGAAGGAAATTTCGATGGCGTGGTCTCGGTCGGCGGTGGTTCGGTGATGGACACAGCCAAGGCGTCGATGCTTTACGCGCTCGACCCGCCCGATGAGTTTCTCGACTATTTCGCGCCACCGCTCGGCGCCGGCAGGCCGATGCCGCGCAAGCTGCTGCCGCACCTCGCCTGCGCTACCACCTCGGGTACCGGTTCCGAATGCACGTCGATATCGGTGCTGCGCATCAACGAGCTCGCGACCAAGTTCGTGCTCGCCAACCCGGTGCTGTTGCCGCAGGAAGCGCTGGTCGACCCGGCCTGCAGCGATACCTTGCCGGCGATGGTAGTCGCATCGACCGGCTTCGACCTGCTGTGCCATGCGCTCGAGTGCTATACCGCGAAAGCCTACACCCGCTGGGACAAGATGGAAGACCCCCTCAAACGACAGCTGATCCAGGGCGCGAATCCATGGAGCGATCTGGCGGCGCGCAAGGCGCTGGAAATCGCCGGTGAGTACCTGGAGCGCGGCGTCAGTAGCGCGGACGACCACGAGGCGCGCGATCAGCTGATGTGGGGCGCGTCGCTCGCCGGCATGGCGTTTGGCAACACCGGCACTCATCTCGGACACGCATTGTCCTACGGCGTGACCCACTTGATGCACGATGTCACCACCGAGGGCTACCCGGTCGAATCGCCGTTCGTACCGCACGGCATTAGCGTTATCCTGTCGGCGCCATCGATTTTCCGCTATACGGCAGAAGCCGCGCCCGAGCGGCATTTCGAGGCGGCGCAACTGCTGCAGGCGGATTTGAAAGGCGCCGGGGCGGACGAGTCGGGCGAGGCGCTGGCCAAACGCCTCATCTCATTGATGCAAAAAACCGGAGCTCCGAACGGACTCGGTGGCGTTGGATTTGGTCCAGAGGACGTTCCAGCGCTGGCAGCATCCTCGGCGCGCCAGGTGCGCGCGATAAAGAACTCGCCGCGCGAAACCAATCTCGTGGATATCGAGAATATTTACGCAGCCGCGATAAGCTACTAGATCCTGTCATAATTTCCGCCACCAGCGGCACCAGGAAAACAAAACAGGCAACCAGGAACAACAGGCCGCCGATCAGGCTGACCGGGTCGTCGGCGCGAATGCTCGCCGCCATGAAAAACAATGCCGAGAAAATGAAAATGATCCAGCCCCAGAGTTGAAAACGGTGGTTCCAAGGTTGTGACATGTTTGTCTCCGATAATTGCTGAATAAATAAATAATAATATCTTATGTAAAATCTGGTAAATCGATAATATCTAAGGCAAATTGATAAGTATTTCTTATTTATTGATGGACGATTTGGCCGATTCCGAGCGGGAAATATCGCATTACTTTTTAATCTGACTGGTGCTAGCATTCAACGCCTGTAGCAATCGAAAGTGCCCGGGAGGCCAGATGTTCGACGACAGTTTAATGCAGCAGATTCGCGATCGTTTTTGCCACGTGGATACCTGCCCCTACCAGGGCCCCAGAATCTTTTTCGAGAACGCCGGCGGCGGGTTAACGCTGAAATCCGTGGTCGAGGTCAACACCGAGCTCGCGGGAATCCCGGACAACCAGGGGCGCGACAACCCGGCCTCGCACGAATTGGTGCGCATCATCGCCGAGGCGCGCGACAACATGCGGACTTTCCTCGGGGTCAAGGATGGGCCGGTGTTTACCGGTGAAAGCGGCACCGAGCTGATCTTCCGCATGGTGCGCGCGGCTGCGCTGGGGTCGCCCGCCGGGGGGAACATGATCGGCAGCACGCTGGAGCACCCGGCGACCGTGAGCGCGAGCAAGCGCTGGTCGAAAATCGCTGGCAAGGAATACCGCGCGGCGGTGCACGATAACGAAACCGCGACCATTACCACCGATGATTACGCTAGAGTGGTCGATGCCGATACGCGCGTTGCTACCATTATTCATACCAGTCCGGTAACCGGTATGACGGTCGATGTTCCGGCGGTGGTCAAGACCATTCGCGCGGCCTCGCCGGATTGCATCATTATTCTCGACGGTATCCAGCATGCCGCGCATGGCGGTCTGTCTATCGACGATTACGACATCGACGGCTACGCGGTCTCGGCCTACAAGGTGTTTTCGCGGCATAATTACGGTTTCGCCTGGCTTTCGCCGCGCCTGGCGACCCTGCCGCACGATCACCTGGACGGCACCCCCGACGATTTCTGGGAAATGGGCACGCGCGATACCTCGGCTTTCGCCTGCACCACGAAAGTGGTCGAGTATTTCGACTGGCTGGGATCGCATTTCACCGACTCCGACGACCGGCGCACGCGCATCCTGGCTGCCGGCAAGGCTATCGGCGAGCAGGAGCATGGCCTGGTAGACCTGATGATCAACGGTAACGAGTCGCAGCGCGGCCTGCGCGATATGAAGGAAGTCTACGTCATCGGTGGCCATGACAACCCGGCGCGCGAGGGCATGGTGTCGATTATCGTCGAGGGCAAGCCCTGCGCCGAGGTGGTCGCCGATCTGAACGCGAAGGGTATTCGTACCCATGTGCGCAAGGCGGATTACTTCTCCGGTAATATCCTCGAGCCGCTAGGCCGCCCGACCTGTATCCGGGTGTCCATGTGTCACTACAATACCGACCAGGAAGTGCTGACCTTCCTGCGCGAACTCGAAGCCATCGTCAGGGCCCACGCCGAGGCCAGCGCCGCCTGAATGAAAACGCATGCTCAGGTGGCTCCGCAGGAGCCATCCCGGAATTCGCGCAGAGAATATCCGGGACCTCTCAGGAGAAATCAAATCATCTACGGATTTTCGCAATGAAGACCCATGCTCAGGTGGTGGTAATCGGTGGAGGTCTGGTCGGGTGCTCGATTCTTTACCATTTGACGAAGCTCGGCTGGACCGACGTGGTATTGCTCGAGCGCGATGAGCTGACCTCGGGTTCTACCTGGCACGCGGCCGCGGGTATCCACGGGCTGCACGATCATAACAATATTTCGAAGTTACAGTACTACACCATGCGGCTCTACGAAGACCTGGAAAAGGAGACCGGGCAGGGCTGCGGTATCTTTCAACCGGGTTCGCTTTACCTCGCGCAAACCGCGGACCGCGAGCACCAGCTGCGCATGCAGGCCGCCAAGGCGAAGTACTTCGAGGTCGAGTTCCACGAACTGTCGCGTGACGAGGCCGAGCGCATGCATCCGCTCGCCAATTTCGACGGCATCCGCTGCATCATGTACGAACCCGACGGCGGTAACGTCGATCCGTCGGGCGTTACCCATGCTTACGCTAAGGGTGCGCGTCAGCGCGGCGCCGAGGTGCATCGATTCACCCCGGTGATCGCCACCCGCCAGCGAGCCGACGGCGGCTGGGACGTAGAGACCGACAAGGGTACGATTCATGCCGATGTCGTGGTCAATGCGGCCGGCCTGTGGGCACGTGAAGTGGCCGCAATGGCAGGGATAGAATTGCCGCTGATGCCGCTCGAGCACCAGTATTTCGTGACCGAGGCAATTCCCGAGATCGAGGCGCTCGATTATCGCTTGCCGCTGATCGCCGACCGCGACGGCGAGTACTACCTGCGCCAGGAAGGGCAGGGGCTGCTCGTGGGCGCCTATGAAAAGGACGGACGTTACTGGGCCGAGAACGGTACGCCGATGGACTTCGGCCACGAATTGCTGGACGAAGACCTCGAACGCATCGAGGAAAACATTTTGCGTGCCTGTGAGCGCATTCCGGTGCTGGCCGAGGCCGGCGTCAAGCGCGTCATCAACGGCCCGATGATCTGGTCGCCGGACAGTTCGGCGCTGATCGGGCCGGTGCCCGAATTGCAAAACTATTTTTGCTGTTGCGGCATCATTCCGGGATTCTCGCAGTCCGGCGGCCTCGGCCTGACGATGGCGCAATGGATAGTGGAGCAAGAACCGGAGATGGACCTGTTCCCTTGGGACCTGGCGCGTTTCGGCGACTGGGCGACGAAGGCCTTCACCCGAGCGCGCACGCTCGACCAGTATTCGCACCGCTTCAAGATACATTTCCCCTACGAGGAGCGTGCCGCGGGCCGGCCGATCAAAACCCGCCCGGTTTACGAGCTGCAGCAGAGTCTCGGGGCCGTGTTCGGCCTCAGCTACGGTTACGAGCATCCGCTGTGGTACGCGCCCGCGGGCATGGAGCCGGTCGAAACCTATGGTTTCGAACGCCAGAACTGGTTCGAACCGGTCGCCGCCGAGTGCCGCAGACTGCGCGAGGGGGTCGGGATTATCGATGTCTCCAACTTCGCCAAGTACCGCATTCGCGGCGCCGGCGCGGCGGATTATCTCGATCGGCTGGTGGCCAACCACGTACCGACGGAAATCGGCCGCTCCTGTCTGACGCCGATGATCGGTTTGCGCGGAGGCATTGCCGGCGACTTCACCATCACCAAACTCAATGACGACGATTTCCTGATGATCGGCTCGGGGATCGCCGAGCGCTATCACCGGCGTTATTTCGAGATGGTCGAAAAGGACGCTAGCGTCAGCTTCGAATCCCTCACCGAGGCCTGGGGCGGATTTAACGTGGCGGGTCCGAATGCGCGCGAGTTACTCGGGCGCCTGACCGATGCCGACCTGTCCAACGACGCCTTTAAATTCATGCATAACCGTAAAATCAGGGTCGCCGGTATCGATGTCGTTGCGATCCGCGTTTCTTTCAGCGGTGATCTCGGCTGGGAAATCTACGTGCCGCTCGAACGCCAGCTCGAGCTTTTCCAGGCGCTGCTCGAGCAGGGTGCCGACCTCGGTGCGGGGCCGGTGGGTGGCCGCGCACTGCTGTCGCTGCGGGTCGAAAAAGGCTACGGCAGCTGGAGCCGGGAATATTCGCCCGAGTACTGGCCGCAGGAAGTGGGTCTCGATCGCCTGATCAAGCTCGACAAGCCGGAATTCCTGGGCCGCGACGCCTACCTTGCGATCAAGGACAATCCGCCGCGCGAAAAGCTGGTCGTGGTCAGGGTTGAAACCAGCAATGCGGATGCCAACGGCGGCGAGCCCGTGTTTCTGACCGACGGCACGCCGATCGGACGCGTCAGCTCGGGTGCGTACGGGCATAGCGTCGGCGCCTCGATTGCGCTATGTTTTGTCAAAACCGATTACGCGGCTGCCGATACCGAACTCGATATTGCGATTCTGGGCATCCCGCATCGTGCCGTTATCCTGGAGAAACCGCCATTCGACGCGAAAGGCGAACGTTTGAGATCATAGATATGGCTAGCAATCCTTACTCGATTCCCAATCCCAAGGTCGATCCCGCCCGCAGGCCGGCGATGCGCCCGGACAACACCCCGGACGACAACGACCGCATCGAGATCGGCCCGACGCCACTGGCCTACGCCGAGTGGGAAGCGGCGGGCCTGCAATGCCCGGATCTGCCGGTGATGCGCCAGTACCGCCTCGATCGCATCGTCGCCGGCCTGGTCGAACGCGACCTCGATGCCGTGCTGTTATTCGACCCGCTGTCGATTCGCTACGCCACCGATACCACCCATATGCAATTGTGGAACGCGCATAATCCGTTTCGCGCCTGCATGGTAACCGCAGACGGCCACATGGTGTTATGGGAGTACGGTGGTTACGCCTACCTGTCGGAATACAACCCGCTGGTGCGCGAGGTTCGCTTCGGCGCATCTTTTTTCTATTTTGCTACTGGGCAGCGCACCGAGGAAAAGGCTGAACTGTTCGCCGGCCAAATCGTCGATCTGTTACAGGAACGCGTCGGCTCCGGGCGGCGGGTCGCGGTCGACAAGATCCAGATTGCCGGCTTGCGTGCGCTCGACGCGGCCGGTGTCGAGGTCATGGACGGCGAGGAACTGATGGAGCGCGTGCGTGCAATCAAGGGTCCGGACGAGATCCTGGCGATGCGCTGCGCGATTCACGCCTGCGAGGCGTCGATCGCCGAGATGCGCGAGTTGACGCAGCCTGGCATGACCGAAAACGACGTCTGGGCCGAACTGCACAAGAGCAACATCCGGCGCGGCGGCGAATGGATCGAAACTCGTATCCTGTCCACCGGTCAGCGCACCAACCCCTGGTTCCAGGAATGCGGGCCGCGCATTCTCGGCAATAATGAAATCCTAGCCTTCGACACCGACCTGATCGGCTGCTACGGCATGTGTACCGATATTTCGCGCACCTGGTTCGTCGGCGACGGCCAGCCGACGCCGCGGCAGAAGGGTATGCACAAGCTGGCGCACGAGCACATCATGACCAACGCCGATATTGTCAAGCCGGGGATGACGTTCCAGGAATTGACGGAACAGGGCCATCATCTGCCCGACAGGTATATCCCGCAGCGCTATGGCTCCAAGTTTCACGGGGTCGGGCTGTGCGACGAATGGCCCGCGATCAAGTATCCGATCGACTGGGAAGAGCGCGGTTATAGCGGCGTGCTCGAGCCCGGCATGATGCTTTGCGTCGAAGCCTATGTCGGCGAAGTCGGCGGTCCGGACGGGATCAAGCTGGAAGACCAGGTCCTGGTGACCGAGGACGGCTACGAAAACATGGTGGCCTGTCCCTTCGATCCACTACTGATGGCCTGAGTAAATTCTCTCTGTAGCGAATAAAGCAGCGACGGGTGACATAAAGTGAATATTTTGTTTATAACTGCCGATCAATGGCGCGGCGAATGTCTGTCGGCGCTGGGCCATGCCCATGTCAGGACGCCTAACCTGGATGCTTTGGCGAGCGAAGGCGTGTTGTTCAGGGGCCACTTCGCCCAGGCGACGCCCTGTGCGCCCAGCCGCAGTTCGATGCATACCAGTCTGTACATGCAGAGTAACCGCTGCGTGGTAAACGGTGCGCCGCTGGACAGCCGCTTTACCAACTGGGCGCTGGAGATGCAGGCTGCCGGGTTCAGGCCTTCGCTGTTCGGCTATACCGATTCGGCGATCGATCCGCGCGGGCTCGATAACGACGATCCGCGCCTGAGGCATTACAGCGAACCGCTGCCCGGGATCGAGACCTACACGCCGATGGTCGACGAAGTCGCGGTCGAATGGGTCGACTACCTGCGCGCCAGGGGTCACGCGATGCCGGAGCGGCCGTGGAGCCTGTACTCCACGCTGGTCGATGGTACCGACTGGGCCGACGGCGGCGAGCGCGTGTTACCGATGGCGATGAGCAAGGAAAACCATGAAACCCATTACATGGTGAATCGCTGCATCGAGTGGATCGAGGTCCAGGACAAACCCTGGGTTACGCACCTGTCGCTGCTGCGACCGCATCCGCCGTTTGCCGCGCCGGAACCGTACAACGAGCTGCACGATCCGGAGCAGATGCCGCAACCGCTGCGCCAGGCGTCGATCGATGACGAGGCGCACCAGCATCCGCTGCTCGATTACTTTATCAATCACAGTCGTTTCCGCGCCACCGAGAATCCGCGCCAGTCGCAGCAGGACATGGTCAATTACTTCGGCCTGATGCAGGAAGTCGACGACAACCTCGGCCGGCTGTTCGACGCGATCAAGGCCAGGGGCGACTGGGATTCGACGTTGATTATTTTCACCTCCGATCACGGCGAGCAGCTCGGCGATCACTGGCTGACGTCGAAACTCGGGTATTTCGACCAGTCCTACCACATCCCGCTGATCGTGCGCGACCCGCGCGCCGAGGCGGATGCCAGCCGCGGGCTGCAGGTAGACGACTTCACCGAAAACGTGGACGTAATGCCGACCATGCTCGAGTGGCTGGGGCTCGAAATTCCGAGCCAGTGCGACGGTTTTTCGCTGTTGCCGGTTTTAACCACCGGCAAAATGCCGAGCGGCTGGCGCGAACAGGTATTCTGGGAATGCGATTTCCGCAACGTGCGCGACGATTCGCTGGAACGCCACCTCGGGCTCACTCTGCACCAGTGCAACCTGTCGGTGTTGCGCGATCACGAATTCAAGTACGTGCATTTCGGCGCCATGCCGCCGCTGTTTTTCGACCTGCGCAATGATCCGGGCGAGTTCGTCAACCAGGCGGAAAGTCCCGAGTACCAGGGCGTGGTACTGGAATACGCGCAAAAGTTGCTGTCGCTTAAAATGAATCATGCCGAGCGCGGCCTGACCGAAATCATGCTCGGTGAGGGGGGCGCGGTGACACGTCGCGGACCGACGCGTAAACTGGCGTCATGACCGGAGACAAGACATGAGTTCGATACCCGCGTTAGCCCTGATCGAGCACCCCGGCGCATGGCGCGCCTGCGACGTGAGCAAGGCCGACTTTAGCGTGCCGCTCGAAGCGCGGCATCTCGAGGCCCTCGATCAGGCGCTGCAATCGGCGAAACGCAAAACCGACGATGCCGAGCAAATAACGCGCGACGATTTTCGGCTGGACGCAATCGAGGACGATATTAAACACTGGCGCGAGCAGGTCATGTTCCAGTCGGGCATCGTCATTCTCAAGGGATTTCCGCTCGAGTCCTACAGCAATGAAGAGATGGGCATGATTCATTTCGGGCTCGGCACGCATTTCGGCGACGCGATGTCGCAGAGCGTGATGGGGGATCGGCTCGGTCACGTGGTCGATGTTGGCGGCAAGGATCCGAAGGAGCGCGCCTACCGCAACAGTACCGAGCTCGACATGCACACCGATGCCTGCGACATTGTCGCGATGATGTGCCTGCAGAAAGCTCAAACCGGCGGTTACAGCGGCTACGTTAGCGCGCTCAGTATTTATAATGAAATCCGGCATCGCGCGCCCGAGCTGATGCCGGTGCTGATGGAGGGGTTTCACTATCATCGGTTCGGCGAGGAAGCACCCGGCCAGTCGCCGGTGACCGAGGAGAAGATTCCGGTGTTTAGCTTTAAGGACGATTACCTGAGCGTCAATTACCTGCGCGCCTATATCGAAATGGCCGCCGAGGAAATGCGGATGCCGTTAACCCCGCAGCAACTCGCCGCGCTCGACCTGGTCGATGAAATTGCGCTGGACGAGAATTTTGCCTTGAAGTTCATCACCGAACCCGGAGAAACGGTCTACTTCAACAACCTGACAATTTTGCATAATCGTACCGCCTTCGAGGATGCGGACGATCCCGCTTTGAAGCGACACCTGATGCGCCTGTGGCTGGTTGCGCACGAACCCCGCCGGCCGGTATGCGACACGCTCAGGATTTACGAAGGTCGGGGTATCGACAAGCAGGAAGGGAAATCGACTTACTTCGACGGCGACCTGGACTACAGCCGTTTCGACAGCGAAGACGGGCGCATGTAGGCTGGCGCGCTGCGGATTAATTTAGCGCCGAAAACTCACCTGCGTACCTGCTGACCCATTCGCGCGCGGCCTGCTCGCTGCTGAGCTTGCGTCCCTCGCGCTGCTCCTGCTCGTGGCGGAAACTTTCTATCTGGCAAATCTGCTCGACCATCTTCAGCCGCTCGACTTCATCGGGATCACTGAACTCCAGCCCGACTTCGTAACCTTTCGAAGTTTTATTGCACCAGACTACCCTGGCGTCGATGCTGGCCTTTTTATCGAGCACCGGAAATCGTACCTGAGTCGTCTCGCCGATTTCCAGCCGGTCGCTGGCGACGAAGCACAGCCCGCCAAGACTGACATTGCTTACGCCGTCCTGCGAGGCCCGGTAATTCTGGTGATACTCGAGATTAACCTCGATTGGAATACCGGTGACATGTCGAATATGTCGCCTAATCGCGGTGTTATCTTCCTGCATGTTGCGTTTTACCTCCGCCGTTTCAACGAGCCTGTCAGGGATTTTGAGCGTGAGCGGTCGCACCGGCACGCTTAAACCGTCAAAAAATCGACGGATGCAGGGGGTTATATAGCAGAGTTGATCGTCTTTTGAAGTGCTTTCAGCCGTCGAGGTTCTTTTTGACGGTGGCGATTACTTCGTTGCCGATGCCGATGTATTCGAGATCGTCGAAGCTCGACAACCGCGCCACCGCGATGCCCCGCCCGTGGGGTTCGAAGGCACGATCGGGATCGAAATCCATGTACGGGGTCCAGTCGAATCCCTGTCCCTGGTCGCGGATTAGAATCTGCACCGTATCGGCATGAATGTTGAATTCGAGCTCGATGAAACCGCCGACATTCTCGCTCGAGTTGAGTCGCTTTTCGACCTCGATTTGCCACATCCCGCGGCGCATCAGGTTACTCTTCGCCTGGTAACCGATCCTGAGATTGCCGTGTTCCAGCGCGTTGATCAGCAATTCGGAAATGCCGGTTACCACGCGGTGTGGCTCGGGGCATAATTGCGCCACCTGCGACGCAACAAGGTTACACTGGTGCAGGTTATATATGCGGAAGCGTCCAAAGGTCATGAGGTCGAAAATCTGGCGCCCTTCGCGCAGCGATTCGTGCAGCGATTTTTCATGCAGGCGGTCGTTCACCGCGCTGCGCACGATGGTCTTGAGCACATCGCCATCGTAAGGCTTGGTCAGGTAGTAATAGGCACCGGCCTTGAGTCCCTGGACTACGTCCTGGTTTTCGGCCTTGGCGGTCTGCATCACCACCGGGATATGCTCCATCATATCGCTATCCTTGATATTGGTGAGTAACTGCATGCCGTCGAGCACGGGCATCATGCGGTCCAGAATTATGACGTCGAACTGGTCGGGACTGGATTCGAGCAGGTTCCAGGCCTCCTGTCCGTTGTTCGCGGTAACCAGTTCGTAGTTATCTTTTTCCAGGTGGGCGCAAATAATGTCGAGGTTGATAGGTTCATCATCCACGATCAGTATGGTAGCTTTTGAATTATCCAATCTCTGTAATCCCGACGCCTGCGTCGCTGAAGCAGTGAATCCAGCCGTGCCCTGTTGGTTAGTATGAGAAGCTTGTTGTTATTTCTATTTCAACTGCTGTAAATTTGGCAGCTGAATACAGATTATCTCTCAACAATTATAGCCGACCCGGAACAAATTCGAGGAACTATTATTAACACTCTGACTTGTCGACTCTGTCCCGATTTCCGCTCGACCCTCTGCGGTGATGCGCAATAATGACGCCACATGACTTCTGTAGCCCGGATTTCAGGTCCGAACCTTACTGGTGGGATCTGACCCCCAGGCCGATCGTGCCGTCGCAGCCTTTGCCCGATCGAACCGACGTGCTGATCATCGGTTCCGGTTACACCGGGCTGCATTGTGCTCTGCAGACCGCTCTCGCCGGAAGAGACACTACCGTAATCGATGCCGAGGACCTGGGCTGGGGTTGCAGCTCGCGCAACGGGGGTCAGATCAGCGGTGAGATAAAGCCGGGATACGCGGCGCTGGCTCGTCGTTACGGCGAAGGCAAGGCACTGGCGCTGATCGGAGAAGCGCGCCATGCGCTCGACTGGTTGGGAGCGTTTATCGAGCAACAGGCGCTCGATTGCGATTATCGACAATCCGGGCGATTCCTGGCGGCGCATAATCCACGCCAGTTTCGCAAACTGGTGGCGCAGGCCGAACAGCAAATTCCTGGACTGGAGCAGAATCTACAAATTGTCGAAAAACATGATCAGGCGAAGGAGATCGACAGCGAGTATTACCACGGCGGGCTCGTAATCGAGCGTCACTGCGGGCTCGATCCGGCTAAGTATCACCAGGGCTTGTTACAGCTGGTGCAGGCGAGCGAGGCGCGGGTAATCGGGCATTGCGCCGCGCTCGGGGTCGAGCGCGAACCCGCGGGATTCAGGGTAGCAACCAGCCTCGGAACTATCCGGACGCGTAACCTGGTGGTGGCGACCAACGGTTATACCGGTGGTGTGACCCCCTGGCAGCGGCGCCGTATCATTCCGATCGGCAGCTATATGCTCGCCACCGAACCGATGAGCCCGGAGCTCGCCGATCGTCTCATGCCCGCGAGCCGGGTATTCAGCGACACGCGCAAGATCGTGGTTTACTTCCGTCGCTCACCCGACGGCAGGCGCTTATTGTTCGGTGGCCGGGTATCGGTTTTCGAATCGGATCCGGTACGTAGCCTGCCCGCGCTCAGGCGGGAGATGTTGCGTATTTTTCCTCAGCTGGAGGATCTGCGCATTAGTCACACCTGGATGGGCTTCGTCGGGTACAGTTTCGACAACCTGCCGCACCTCGGGGAACAGGATGGCATTCACTATGCGATGGGGTATTGTGGTTCCGGCATCTGCCTGGCGAGCTACTTCGGTAACCGGATCGGGCTGCAGCTGCTCGGCAAGCCGGAAGGCAACAGCGCGTTCGACGAACCACGCTTCCAAACCCGTCCGCTGTACCGCGGCAAGCCCTGGTTTCTGGCAAGCGCGGTGCGCTACTACCAGTTGCTGGATCGCCTGCGTTAGAACTTCGGTATCGGTTGTATAAACAAGGAACAGATACCCCTTCCGTTTAGGAGGCGTGATCAGCCCCGGTCTTTTTTCTCGAAAAAACCAGCGGAAACTCCGCGCCGTCCATCGGGTCTCCGGGCTCGAGGCGCTGATCGAGACCGGGGAAGGGCGGTGAAGTTTCGCCGGCTCGCCGCACGTAAACCGCGTCGTCACCGAGCCAGCGCGCGGCGAAGCCGCGTCGGCGGTGGGTTGCCGACAGGTTCGACGGCGCGCCGTGCAGCGTCAGGAAATGGAACGCGATCGCGTCGCCGGGCTGCAGCGACCAGCTGCGGATATCGTAGTCGGCGCGATGCTTGTCGATATCGGGAACCGGTTCGAGTCTCGTATCCTCGTGGTCGTAATCGATGCCGCTGAACTTGCGCGGTAAGAACCAGCGTCCCCAGTCGTGCGAAC
>JAACFA010000047.1 GCA_009937625.1 Gammaproteobacteria bacterium
CCTGCATTTCGAGCATTATTAGCAACTGGGTTTTCATGGCGGGCTGCAGCACAAAAACCCAGAGTTTACCGGAGCCGTCCGGCAGCCGCCAGACACACTACAATGGGATTACCTCGCACGGGACCAGGCGCTATTCCGGGCGCATGTGCGGGAACAGGATGACGTCGCGAATGCTCGGCGCGTCGGTGAGTAGCATAACCAGGCGGTCGATTCCGATCCCCTCGCCCGCGGCTGGTGGCATGCCGTACTCCAGCGCACGAATATAGTCGGCATCGAAGTGCATGGCTTCCTCGTCGCCGGCTTCCTTTTCCGCGACCTGGCGACGGAACCGCTCGGCCTGGTCTTCGGGATCGTTGAGTTCGGAAAAGCCGTTAGCCAGTTCGCGCCCGCCGATAAACATCTCGAAACGATCGGTGACGAAGGGATTGTCGTCGTTGGCGCGCGACAGCGGCGAAACTTCGGTCGGGTAGGCGGTAATAAAGGTTGGCTGCTGCAGCTGGTCTTCGACCGTCTTCTCGAAGATCTCGATCTGCAGCTTACCGGCGCCCCAGCCCGGCTCGGGCTTGATCCCGAGGTCAGTTGCCGCTTTACGGCAGTACTCGAGATCCTCGAGCTGGCTCGCATCGAGATCGGGATTGTACTTGATGATCGCATCCTCCACGCTCATCCGCGCGAACGACTGATCGAGGTCGAAATCCTGTCCCTGGTAGTGGATCTTGCCAGAGCCCAGCACCGCGTGCACCAGGCGCCGCATCATGTCCTCGGTTAAATTCATGAAATCCTCGTAATCGGCGTAGGCCTGATAGAATTCGAGCATCGTGAACTCGGGATTGTGCCGGGTCGACAGCCCCTCGTTGCGAAAATTACGGTTGATTTCGAACACCTGCTCGATACCGCCCACGACCAGGCGCTTGAGATAGAGCTCGGGCGCGACGCGCAGATAGAGCGCGATGTCGAGCGCGTTATGGTGGGTGATAAACGGACGCGCCACCGCGCCGCCGGGGATCACCTGCATCATCGGGGTTTCGACCTCGATGAATCCCGCGTCGATCATGTACTGGCGAATAAAATTGACCGCCTGGCTGCGAATCGCGAACACGCGCCGCGAGTCGTCGTTCATGATCAGGTCGACGTA
The DNA here is from genome assembly GCA_009937625.1 of Gammaproteobacteria bacterium. Classification (GTDB taxonomy): domain Bacteria; phylum Pseudomonadota; class Gammaproteobacteria. Next base: position 1,136 of record JAACFA010000047.1, read on the forward strand.
GCGTTGGCGGTACTTGATCTCCTGGTCGGCGAGGCCGTGATATTTTTCCGGCAGCGGACGCAGCGACTTGGTTACCAGCTCCAGGGTCTTGACCTTGATCGTCAACTCACCGGTTTTGGTCTGGAACAAAACGCCGGTAACCCCGAAAATATCTCCGATATCGCTTTGTTTGAAGGCTTCGTAGCCTTCCTCACCGATGGCGTCGCGCTGCACGAAAATCTGCATCGTGCCGCTAAGATCGCGCAGCTGCGCGAAACTGGCTTTACCCATCACCCGCTTGAACATCATGCGCCCCGCGAGACTGACCTCGATCGCCCGCTCCTCGAGTTGTTCGCGTGACAATTCACCGTACTCGGCCGCCAGCGCTGCGGCAAAATCCTCTCGACGGAAATGGTTCGGATAGGCCTTGCCCGCGGCACGCAACTGCGCCAGCTTTTCGCGGCGTTGCGCGATATAGCGGTTTTCGTCCTGCTGCGGATCTTCGTTGGATGGTTCAGCGTCGCTGTGCTGATTCATATTGATTCCTGTTACTGCTGCTCTTAAGCGCCACTCTTCAGACTGGCTTCGATAAATTGATCGAGGTCGCCGTCCAGCACCGCCTGGGTGTTGCCGGTTTCGACCCCGGTGCGCAAATCCTTGATGCGCGACTGGTCCAGCACGTAGGAGCGGATCTGGCTGCCCCAGCCGATGTCCGATTTCAGGTCCTCGATGCTTTGCGCCTTGGCGTTGCGTACCTGCACCTCGAGCTCGTACAACTTGGCTTTGAGCTGCTTCATCGCGGTCGCCTTGTTTTTGTGCTGCGAGCGATCATTCTGGCACTGTACCACGACATTGGTCGGCAGGTGCGTAATGCGCACCGCGGACTCGGTGCGGTTGACGTGCTGCCCGCCGGCACCACTGGCACGATAGACATCGATGCGCAGATCGGAAGGATCGATGTCTATATCGATATCATCCTCGATCTCGGGCGAAACAAAAGCCGAGGCAAAAGACGTGTGGCGCCGGTTGCCGGAATCGAAGGGCGATTTGCGCACCAGTCGATGCACCCCGGTTTCGGTGCGCAGCCAGCCGAAGGCGTAAGGGCCCTCGAATCGAACCGTGGCGCTCTTGATACCGGCGACATCACCTTCGGACACCTCGATCAACTCGGTCTTAAAGCCCTTGGCCTCGCCCCAGCGCAGGTACATGCGCAACAGCATCTCCGCCCAGTCCTGGGCCTCGGTACCGCCGGCGCCGGACTGAATATCGAGGAAGGCATTACTGGCATCCATTTCACCGGAAAACATGCGTCTGAACTCGAGCTCGGAAACACTTTTCTCGACTCCACCGAGATCGGCCTCGACCTCCGACACGGTGGCGGCATCCTCTTCGGCAGCCGCCAGTTCCAGCAGCTCGGCGGCCTCTTCCAGCGCCTGCGAGCCCTGATCCAGACCGTCTACTACGGTCTCGAGACCGGCTTTTTCCTTTCCCAGGGACTGCGCGCGTTCGGGATCGCTCCAGACGTCGGGGTTCTCCAGTTCGAGCATGACTTCTTCCAGTTTTTCGCGCTTCTGGTCGTAGTCAAAGATACCCCCGCAGCAACTCGATCCTCGATTTGAGGTCCTCGATTTGCTGAGAAATGTGATTCGTCTCCACGCTGATCGCCTGTATTTTAAAAAACGCGCATTCTACCCGATCTAAATCGATAATATCACCCGCTATGGCCTGTTTTTCCGAGCGCCGTTGGGCTAAAATGTGCCGCCAAATTTTCCGACTTAGAGGTAACAAGTGTCACAAGATGTTGAGGTTCAATTGCAGGTCTGGAAGGACCTTGCGATCAGCAAACAAATCCTGATGGGTGCCGCCACCGACGCGCTTGGACTGGATGCGGAATGCAGCACCGAAGAACTGAAGGCCGCACTGAACGAGGCGATCCATCGTGCGAAAGACGCCGATATCAACATCCAGGAAACACGCAGCCATGCGGAACAGCAAATCGCCGAATTCCGCAAACAGGCTGAAATCGCGGAAAAGGCCCGCGCCGAAGCCGAGAAAACGGTTGCTGCCGCCATCAAGGAGCGCGAGCAGGCCGAGCACCAGCTGGCCACGGGCAAGGCCGACAATGCCGAGGCGCTGAAAAAAGCCAGGGCAGAGGTTGCCGACAAGCAAAACAAACTCAAGGCAATATCGAAGTCGTTGGCCGATACCCCGGAAAATGTCGTACGAAAATTAAAAACCCTGAAGAAGCAGAAAATGGACGAGGCCAAACTGCGCAGTCAGGCCGAATCGAGGCTGCAGTCGATGCGCAAGGAAAAAGCGAAACTCGAGGACGAGCTGGCAGCGAACAAGTCGGCTCTCGAAGCCGCCGCCAAACTGGCGGTGCAGCTGCGGGCGATGCACGAAACCTGCGTCGAGGCCGAAGCCACCATCGCCAGCCTCAGCGACAAGAAAAAGGATCAGCTCTCGGTACCCGAACTCGACGAAGCCGCGCTCGAATCGCTGGAACAGGCGCTAGGCGCAAAGTAACAACCGCTAGTCGCGCAGCGGCAGCTGCCGCGGAACTTCGAACAGGATACTGGTGCCTTTCCCGGCATTGTTTTCAGCCCAGATGCGGCCATGATGCAAATCGATGATCTCGCGACAGATCGCGAGACCGAGGCCGGTGCCGCCGCTCTGGGTTCGACTCCCCGAACTCTGGTAAAACTTGTCGAATACCTGGTCGAGTTCATCCCCGGAGATACCGATTCCCTCGTCGGACACCCGCATCCGACAAACATTTTACTGACACTCGAGCTGAATTCTTATCTCGCCAGCGGCACTGGCGGGCGGCACGTCAACCGCACCGAGTCCGCAGCCCTCGAGAAAGGGAATCGAAAGGGTTGGCAGGCTGATTTTTTCAAAACCAAAACTGAATTCCTGCACGGGGTTGCCACCAACGTGAGCGCAACGCCACCGCCGAGCGCAGCGATGACGTTGGAAAAGCTGGCTGATTTAGAACTCAGAACCTGCGACATATCCTTATCGGCGGTTCGCTACCGGGTGTAAGCAGGTTCTATCTCGACTGCGGCATCAGCGGCGAAGCGTCGACCGAAACAAAGGTTTCCGGAAAAAAGCCGTTGAACCGGGTCGCCGCCGAATTGCTGTAGGCCCCGGTTTGCCCGATTTCGATCCAGTCGCCCTCGTCGGCGTCTACCGGCAGGTAAAACGGCGACGGCAGAATGTCGAGGTTATCGCAGGTCGGTCCCAGAATCGTAAAATCCTGGTATTCATCGGAAACACTGCGTGCCGGATTGATCAGGCGCGCCGGTAGCTTCATTTTGCCCATAAGGGTTTCTGACAGGCTTTGATAAACCCCGTCGTTGATGTATAGCTTGTTATCCTTGCGCAGCTGTACCTGCGTCAACAGGCTGCAGCCGCTGGCGACCAGCGCGCGCCCAGGTTCGCACATCAAAACGCAATCGCGACGCAGGCGTGACTGGTCGAAGGCTTGCTCGATCGCCTCGAAATAGGCGTTAAGCTCGGGTGGCCGATCGTCTTCGTAGAGGGCCGGAAAGCCGCCACCGACGTCGAGATAATGCACCGGTACGTTTGCCTTCTCGATGACGTCGAGCGCGGTATTGATGCCGTCGACAAAGGCCTGCGGCGTCCGGCATTGCGAGCCGACGTGGAACGCGACCCCTGTCTGGAAATGCGCATCGTGCACCTGCTGCAGTAATTTCGGCGCGTCCTCGGCGGCGATGCCGAACTTGTCAGACAACTGGTATTGCGCATCGTGCACCGGCGTTACGATTCGTACCAGCACTACCTTACCGTCACCACCGCCGGTGACATCGATAATCTTGTTGAGCTCCTTCTCGTGATCGATTACGTAATGATCGACCCCGTAAACCTGGTGCGCCGTCATGATCGATGCACGGGGTTTTACCGGGTGCATAAAATAGCAGTCGGCCTGCGGCAAATGCTCCCGTACCAGCGCAATTTCCGCCAACGAGGCGGTGTCGAAGTGCCGGATTCCGGCCTCGTAAAGCGCCTGCAGCACAGTCAGGTGCGGGTTGCATTTGACCGCGTACATGACGCGCCCCGGAAAACTATCGAGAAAGAAACTCGCCTGGCGCTTGAGTTCCGCCGGGCGCAGGCAGTAAACCGGATAACCCGGTTTCAATTCATTCACGACGTCTTCTACGGTCGCGAACCTGGGTAACTGGTTGATGGATGACATCGGCTTGACTCGGATTGTTTGGCTTATTCTCGCACAGTATAGCTTTTATAAGTATCTTCGCTCAGGGCTCTCGCAACTGCTGATCCCAGTTCATGAGGTTACGCGGCCGCCGCCAGAATTTGAGTCGCGCCGCCGGGGTCAGCTCGAAATCAAATTCGAACCCGGCACGCAGCCATAGCCGCTTACGTTTCTGATCGACGATACTCAACAAGGGTGTTAGCGTGGCAACCCCGGTCTTCAGCAATTCGAGCAGGCGCAGATCGATGCAGACCACATCCGAACTCGCGTCCAGGTCAGTCAGCTCGCCGAGCCCCAGGGTCATCAGTCCCAGGCTCTCGGCGAAACGATTCAAGGTCGGATCATCGCAGCACCAGGCGAGGTCTCCGTCATACTGCCGTGGCAAGCCTCCCCCGCCCCAGAACCACAGGCTGTTTAGCGGCAGGCGTCCGCTGCGGCCACGTTCATCGTTGACCGGGTGCTGATGCATGAACATCTGGATTTCGTTGAGCAGTTTGTACCAGTTCAGGTTGTCACGCGACTGCTCGATGTAAGGATTAGCCGGCTTGCCGAGTACCGACAGGATATGCGGGTAGTGTGTCGGTGCCTCGAGCTCGTTCAGGGTCATTAAAAACAGGCCATCGGCAACGGAAACTATATTAAAATCTACTTTAAATAAATCTTTTAAATCATTGATAATTAAAGTTATATCATCGAGATTATCTGGATTGTTCTGGATCGGAACGATGATTGCGCTGTGTAGATCGGGCTGCAAATGCACCGCCTGAAACAGCAGCGTTCGGTTTGCTTTCTCGATGTCGGAGGACGCGCAGGCCTGGGCCAGCGGCAGGCCGGGAGCGGGCGATTCACCGGGCGTCGGAAAATTCAGTACCTGCTGCAAAACGCTATCGATGGTAAAAGCCTGGTTAGGCTGAGTGTTCGCCAGGCGCAGTATCCGGTTCAGGCCGGGCAGCTTATCGGCTAACAGGTCGGGCGCCAGCTCGGACAGCGGCAAATCGAACAGGCCGGGCAGGACCAGCTGAAGCTTCCCCGACATCGCTACCCTAGTCTTTGAGGCTGGTGGTCAGCAACTCGTTCAAATCGTTGGACATATCGCCGCTGGCCAGCATGCTCTCTACCTGCGACTTCATTTGCTGCCCCAGCTCGGGCACCAGTTTACGCCAGTGGACGAACGGGTTGGCGAGCCGCGCGGCAACCTGCGGATTAATAGCATCGAGCTGCAGAATCTTTTCCGCGGCAAACGCATAGCCCGCGCCGTTCGCTTGATGAAAAGCGCTCGAATTGGCCATCAGGGCGCCCAACAGCGAGCGCGCCCGGTTCGGATTATGCAAACTGTAAGCAGGATGCTCGAACAACGGAATGATCTCATCCAGCGCGTTTTCGACACTGCTCGATCCCAGCGCGCTAAACCACTTATCGACTACCAGAGCGGTATCCTGCCATTGCTCGAAAAAGGTCGATACGATCTGGTCGCGCAAATTGTCGCGGTAGTGCACGATCGCCTGCAGACAGGCGATCTGATCGGTCATGTTATTGGCGCGCTCGAACTGCCCGCGGCAAAAATCGAAGTATTCGGGCTTTTCCAGGTGTAACAGGTATCCAAGGCAGATATTCTTCAATCTTCGGCGCGCTATCGCTTCCGGATCGGGCCGATACTCTCCTTCGTCGAGGTTGTCACGGTAGTGCCGCTGCAGCAGCTCTTCGGCATGATCCGCCAGCGCCAGCTTGAGGCTCTCCCGCACCGCGCGCACCGCATGCACATCCGCCTGTTCCAGCATCTCCGCGAGGTATTTCTCTCCAGGCAAAACCATCATCTCGGCCACCAGGGCGCGGTCCGGCCGCGGATTCGACAACAGGTCGTAAAACGCCTCGATCAACGGCGACCGGATCGACTCCCAATCGCCCTCCTCCCGTTCGAGCATCGACAGCATGACGCGGCAGGCCAACTGCTGACCCGCCTCCCAGCGGTTGAAAGCGTCGCTATCGCAAACCATCAGCTTCGCCAGCTCATCGTTATCCAGATCGGTGCTCAGGATCACCGGGGCCGAAAAACCGCGGAAGGCTGAAATCATGACCCGCGCCGGCATCTGCGGAAAATGCAGCAGGGTTTCGTGCGCCTCGATATCGATTACCTGCTCGAGGCTGCCGGCGGCATCCAGCGCCAGCGCCTGCCCGTCCTGGTCGAACAGGGCGAGACGCATCGGCATGTGGAATGGACGGTTGTTCTCGCCGCGGGTGGTGCCTGCGTGCTGACCGACCTTGAGGGTCAACGAACCGCTTGCCGCATCGTATTCGCGTTTGATATCGATGCGCGGGGTGCCGGATTGTTCGTACCAGCGTTGAAAGCGATCGAGGTTGACGCCCGACGCGTCCTGCATCGCCATCCGGAAATCGTCGGTCGTTACGGCCTGGCCGTCATGGCGCTCGAAGTACAGATCCATGCCCTTGCGAAAATTGTCCGGGCCCAGCAGGCAGTGCATCATGCGCACCACCTCGGCGCCCTTGTTGTAGACCGTGGCGGTATAGAAATTGTTGATTTCCTGGTACGAGGCTGGCCGCACCGGGTGTGCCATCGGCCCGGCATCCTCGCTGAACTGATGATTACGCAATACGCGTACGTCGCCGATGCGCTGAATCGCGCGCGAAAACATGTCCGCGCTGAATTCCTGATCGCGAAACACCGTCAGCCCTTCCTTCAGGCTCAGCTGGAACCAGTCGCGGCAGGTGACCCGGTTACCGGTCCAGTTGTGGAAATATTCGTGTGCGATAACGCCCTCGATCCCGAGGTAATCGTCGTCGGTAGCGGTCTGCGGGTTGGCCAGCACATACTTGGTATTGAAGACGTTCAGTCCCTTGTTTTCCATCGCGCCCATATTAAAGTCGTCGACGGCAACCACCATGTACAGGTCGAGATCGTATTCGAGGCCGTAGACCTCCTCGTCCCAGTGCATCGCTTTCTGCAGCGAATGCAGGGCATGATCGCACTTGTCACGATTGTGATGCTCGGTAAAAATCTGCAGTTTTACGTCCCGACCCGAGCGGGTAACGAAATTGCTTTCGATACAGGCCAGGTCTCCTGCCACCAGCGCGAACAGGTAGGCGGGCTTGGGAAACGGGTCCTCCCAGCTTATCCAGTGCCTGGCACCGTCCACTCCTTTATTCACCGGGTTTCCATTGGACAACAGCAGCGGATATTTCTCCTTGTCCGCATGAATCTCGGTAGTAAATACCGACATCACGTCGGGGCGATCCAGATAATAGGTAATGTAGCGAAAACCCTCGGCCTCGCACTGGGTGCAAAAATTACCGTTGGACAGGTAGAGGCCTTCGAGGCGAGTATTGGCCGCGGCGTCGATCTCGACCTCGCAGCGGAGTTCGAAGCGGTCCGGGACCGACTCTATCGCCAGGGTCTCGGCGCCGAGACGATAATCCCCTGGCTGCAGCATCTCGCCATCCAGCCGCAGCTCGATCAACTTCAGTTCGATACCGTCTAGCACCAGCGCGGCACCCCGGTCGGAGGTTGTACGCTCGAATTGCAGAACGCTCTTGACGCGAGTGCCGGCGGCGTCGAGATGAAACTCGAGTCGGGTTTCAGTGATGCCGAAATCGGGCGCGCGGTAGTCTTTTAGATACTTACGTTTGTGCTGATCGGTTTTCATCATCCGGGCCTGAAAATAGGTCGCATAAGTGTACCCTAAGGAGTATCATTCGCAGCATTTTTCATCCGTGGAGATTCAAAAATGGCCGTCGAACGTACGCTTTCGATCATCAAACCCGACGCTGTTGCCAAAAATGTTATCGGCGAGATTTACGATCGCTTTGAAAAGGCCGGATTGCGCATTGTCGCCGCGCGCATGGAGCATCTGTCCGCCGAGAAGGCCGGTGAATTTTATGCCGTGCACAAGGAGCGCCCTTTTTATGGCGACCTGGTCGCCTTCATGACCTCGGGACCGGTCATGGTGCAGGTGCTCGAAGGCGAGGATGCCATTGCCAAAAACCGTGAAGTCATGGGCGCGACCAACCCGGCCGACGCGGCAGCGGGAACCATTCGTGCCGATTTTGCACAAACCGTCGATGAGAACGCGGTTCATGGTTCGGATGGTCCCGATACCGCAAAGACCGAAATCGAGTTCTTTTTCGGTAGTGACGGCGTCTGCCCGCGTACCCGTTAGTCCCACGATTAAGTTTCGGCGTGGTTTCCACGCTGAAACTATTTCAAGACCCTGGCTCCAGCTCCCGCTCCCACCAGGCCGGCAGTCCGGCAATCGAATCCAGCAGCGCAAACGGTTTTATCTCGCCGTCCAGATCGCTCTCGCGAAACTTGCCCGTCCTGACCTGGATACCGCGAATGCCGCAGCGCTGCGCGGCACCGACATCGCCCACGATATCGTCACCAATCATTAGCGCCTGGCCGGCGCTAACCCCTAGTATCGCGAGCGAAGCCTCGAAGAACGCGGGGGCCGGTTTACCGACGACAACCGCCTCGCAGTCAGCCGCATGTTCCAGCGCCTTGACGAAGGGCGCCACGTCCAGCTGCAAACCGTTGCGTCCGCGCCAGTAACGCGTCATGCCGAGCGCGATCAGCCGCGGTTGCGGCTCCTGCATCAGGAATTGAAACGCCCGGTTCAGCAATTTGAAATCCCAGGCGTCCCCGAGGTCACCGACGATAATCGCCTCGACCGCGGCATCCTGATCCACGGCAACCGCTTCGATTCCGCCAAAATCGCGCTGCGTCTCCGCCGGCACGAACAGCGCGACCTTGTGTACCCGGTGCTCTGCAAGCCACTGGTTGGCTGCAACCACCGGGGTCATGACTTCGTCGGGTCGCGCGCTGAAACCCAGCTCTTCGAATTTTTCCAGCAGGGACGCGCGCGGACGAGAGGTGGTATTGGTCACGAACAAATGGGGTACCTGTCGCGCGCGAATCCAGTCCAGCGCCTCGAGGGCGCCCTCGACCAGGTGACCGCTCTGGTAAACGACGCCATCCAGATCAATCAGTAAGGCATGGCGGATAGCTTCGCTGGCGGGCATGTGAGTTAATTAATTTACAACGCGATCCGGCCCAGAATATCGCTATGCGGGGAACGAATCAACAGCCTGTTCCGGACCAGGGATTCATGCTAAGGTCCGCTGCTGTTCGCTACTGATCGGCAATAGCCATGAGAATCGAAGAAGACAGTAAACTCGATTACAAGGATGTGTTGATACGCCCCAAGCGCAGCACGCTGGGCAGCCGCAAGGACGTGGAACTGGAGCGTGAATTCACCTTCCGCAACTACCGCTCGGATAACGACGAGCACTATCGTGGCATTCCGATCATGGCTTCCAACATGGACGGAGTCGGCACCTTCGAGATGGCCGATGCGCTTGCCGCGCTGGGTCTGTTTACCTGCCTGGTAAAGAATTACGATGTCGCCGAATTGATCGATTTCTTCAGCAACGGCCACGAGCCGCGCCGCGCCAACGTCGCCTACTCCACCGGTATTACCGAGCAGGATTTCGATAAATTCAAGGGCGTTTACGACAAAACCGGCCGCAATCTCAAATACGTCTGCGTCGACGTCGCCAACGGCTATTCCGAGCGCTTCTCCGAGTTTATCAAGCAATTGCGTGACGCTTACCCGCATATCGTGATCATCGCCGGCAACGTCGTTACCGGCGAAATGACCGAAGAACTGATATTGAGCGGCGCCGATATTGTCAAGGTCGGCATCGGACCAGGCAGCGTCTGCACCACGCGGATCCAGACCGGCGTCGGCTTTCCGCAATTGTCAGCCGTTATCGAATGCGCAGATGCGGCCCACGGGCTCGGCGGCCATATAATCGCCGACGGCGGCTGCACCTGCCCCGGTGACCTCGCCAAGGCTTTCGCGGCGGGCGCCGATTTCGTCATGCTCGGCGGCATGCTGGCAGGACACGACGAAGGCGGGGGCGAAATCATCACGCGCTATTTCAGGAGCGGCGAGGTCAATCGCACCGACAGCGGCTGGGAAGACCTGGTCGAAGAGCGCAAGTTCGTCAATTTTTACGGCATGAGCTCGAAGGCGGCCAATGAAAAACACTTCGGCGGACTAAAGGAGTACCGCTCCTCCGAGGGGCGCGAGATCCAGGTACCCTATCGCGGCAGGATCGAAAACACGATCCAGGACCTGCTCGGCGGCGTGCGCAGCACCTGCACCTACGCCGGCGCCAAGAAGCTGAAGTGGCTCAGCAAGTGCACCACCTTCGTCAAGACAAGCGAACAGTTCAACTCGGTGTTTGCCGAGAAGTAAGGTAATTTAGCCTGGGAGTTGAGTTCAAGGTCGCGTTGTCCCGGATCGCGGCAGCGCACTGAAGCAGCACTTCTGCGGACCTGCGCGGCACCAGATATACGCCTAAATTATCAATAATTTCAATAGCTTAAACAATTTATTTAAACTAGTTTATAGAATAAATACAGGGCAGCCGGGCGTTGTTCCTGGCGCGAAATCGGTGCTCTCTAGCGGGATATAAACCTTTTCAGTATTGTATCGGCGTCGGCTCCGGCAGGGACATACCGAGGCCTGAAAGTACCCGGCGCAGGCGATCGGGGTAATCGGTAATGATCCCGTCGACCCCCATTGTTATGAGCTCCCGCATGCGCGCCGGATCGTTCACGGTCCAGACATTAACCGACAGCCCCAGCTCCTGCGCGAACCTGATAGCCTCGGCGCTGACTTCCCTGTGATAGGAAGACCAGATAGCGCCCCCGGCGGCCTTGATGGTGCGCGCCGCACTGCCCCCGAAGTCGTCCACATCGTAGTCGTTCAACCAGGGAGAGGCACCGGGCCTGCCGGTTTGCAGGTTGCTTAGCCATTCCTGGTCGACCGTCAGGTAGGAGGTTTTCAGTTCCGGAGCCATTTCCTGCACCGCCTGCAGCGCGCGCCAGTCGAAAGATTGCACCACTGTCCGGTTAGCCATGCCATGCGACCGAATGACGTCGATAACCGCACGCGCGAACGCCTGCGGCGAGCGCGTTACCCGCGGTTTTTCAGGGTTGATCTTTATTTCGATATTAAACCGTACCGTTTCGTTGCCCGACTTTCTTACCAGTTCGAACACTTCTGCCAGGGTTGGCACCGGGGTGCCGTCGATCGCCTGTTGCTCGGGATAGCGCTCGGCGTACTTGCTGGCCGGATTCAAGCGGCCGACGTCATAAGTCTTGACTTCATCGAGGGTCATCGAATGGACGCTGGGGCTTCCTTGTCGCAACCATTTCCCGCTGGCATCACGTGCAATCTCGGGCTCGAACCTAGGGTTATGCATCACGACTACCTCGCCGTCCCTGGTGACGGCCAGATCCATCTCGAGCGTGCTAACCCCGATCGACAACGCCCTGGCGAAGGCTGGTAGCGTGTTTTCCGGCATTAATCCGCGCGCGCCCCTGTGGCCCTGAACATCGAACCCCGGGGATTGACCCGAAAGTAATAACAGGGCAACGAGCAAAAAGCCGGATTTCAGGCTGCCGCAAGAGTTGCGGGAGTGCATTTTCATAAACTTTGAACTGCTCGATCGGTCACGCGACCTGATGCTACACGAAACGATTTAATCAACGACAAACTAAGCATCATTTTACCGATCGCGCAGTTCCTGGCAATCGATCGAGTCCAGCAGGTGTCGTGATACACAGCCGGCCTGCGGTTGTTTCAGATCCGTTGGCTTGACTGGAGCTCGCCCACTTGTTACTCTTTAGAGTACTCTAAAGTACTTTATTGAGTAAACGATGAAAGATACGACCTATGTCCCGTTGAAAAACGATCTGCTGATGAAACTGATCGATCGTTACAAAGAAGACTATCCGGTAGCGATCGATGACGTTATCGAGGATTTTCTCGAACGCACAGCGGCCGATCATGAGACCCGACCCGGCTCGCGCGAGAATGGTTATATCTGGGACCAGGTCGAACTGCCGGCCGGGACGCAGCTGCGAACGCGTTACTTCGACCAATGGCAGACCGCTACCCTGAAAAACGGCAAGTTCTACTTCAAGAACAAAGCTTACCGATCACCCGCCAAGGTATGTAACGCCATGCGCGGAAACAAAACGAGCAACGCCTGGATGATGCTGCAAATAAAACGGCCCCAGGATATCGAATTCAGGAAAGCGGAAAAATTCAGGGACCGATCTTAAATCTAACTGGCGGACAAAGAATCGATGAGTATTTTTAACGAAGTTCAGCAGCTGGAAGAGTTAACGGTCATTGGCAAGGCGCTAGTCAAATACGCCGTCAGTATCGAACCGGGACTGGTGTTTAAAAGACAGGGCAGCTGGTGGATTCCCCCGGTCGAACGAAATTTCGTAGGTTTCCAGTTTCAGTGGACCGACGGTCTCAGTATCAGGCTCAGTCTTTATGGCTCCCCGGACGAACAGTTTCAACAGGACGATCTGATCGTCAGGAAAAGCCGGTTCAACTACAGCAAATGCCGACTAACCGACGAGAACCAGTTAATGGCGGCGACGGTTTGCATTTGGCGCGCGCACCAGCTGTTTTATCGGGAAAGATCGGTCGAAACCGGCGCCCTGGTTCTGATCGACGAGGCCCATCCCCTGAATGCCGAGAGAATGCGAACACGCGTGAGGCAAAGAAAATCCAAAGCCATGGATTTTTCCGTCGATCAGGCCCAGGAAACGATGCCGCGAGGTCTGCAATTGCCGGGGAAAGCGCCTAAATCAAACACCCGTATTTAGTCAGGCGTTAACCACCGACTAGCCTCACAGCTGCCTACACCCGGCCAAATCGTGTCAGGATCGCCTGCGCCAGCGATGAAACCTGGCAACCCATTCCAGCAGTCGATGCGGCACATTTGCCCGCTTCCATTCCCCTGCCGCATATTTGTTGGCCTCGGCTAACGTCGGGTAGATATGGATGGTACCGAGAATCTTGTTCAAACCCAGGCCATGGCGCATCGCCAGGACAAACTCGGCGATCAAATCCCCGGCGTGTTCGCCGACGATAGTCACACCGAGAATTCGATCCTTGCCGGGGGGCGTCAGCACCTTGACGAAACCATGCGCCTCGCTATCCGCGATAGCCCGATCCAGGTCGTCGATACCGTAGCGGGTTACCTCGTACTCGATACCCTGCTGCTGCGCCTCGCTTTCGTTCAAACCGACGCGCGCGATTTCAGGCTCGGTAAAGGTAGCCCAGGGAATAACCGAATAATCCGCCTTGAAGCGTTTGACGATCCCGAACAACGAGTTAACCGAGGTATACCAGGCCTGGTGCGCGCCCACATGGGTAAACTGGTAAGGCCCTGTTACGTCTCCGCAGGCATAAATCGTCGGGATACTGGTTTGCAGGAATTCGTTCACCTCGATGGTGCGATTCGAGTTTAGCCGGACGCCGATTTCCTCGAGACCGAAACCGCCGGAGTTCGGCGCGCGGCCGACGGCAACCAGCAAAGCGTCGAATTCGACTTCGACTTCTGCGCCATCGTGCTCGGCAATCAGAACATCCCTGCCGCCACGTTTGACGAAACGTTTCGCGGTATGACCGGTCAACACCCGCACGCCTTCCTCGCTAAACCGCTGCTGCACCATCTCGGAAATCTCCGGATCTTCGCGCAGCAGAATTCGCGGCAACATCTCTACCTGGGTCACCTCGACGCCCAGGCGACCGAAGGCCTGGGCCAGTTCGCAGCCAATCGGTCCCCCGCCCAGTACCGCCAGCTTGCCCGGTTTCTCGCGCATATCCCACAGGTTATCCGAGGTGTAGTAGTCGACCTGATCGATACCCTCGATGGGCGGCACGAAGGGTCTGCCACCGGTGGCGACGACGATGTTGCGGCTGCGAATAGTCTCCCCGTTGACCTCGACCGTCCACGGTGAGGTGACGCGCGCTTCACCCTGGATTACGTCGACGCCCAGCCCGGTATAGCGCTCCACCGAATCATGCGGTTCGATTTGACGAATCACTCGCTGGATACGCTCCATTACCTCGGCGAACTCGAATTCGGCCTGCGCCTTGCCGATACCGAACTCCCGGCTACGGCTGATATGCGACATGAACTTGGCAGATCGAATCAGTGCTTTCGACGGCACGCAGCCGAAGTTGAGACAGTCACCACCCATCCGGTGTTTTTCGATCAGCGTCACCTTGGCCTTTACCGCGGCCGAGGTTGGTATCGAATTCATCGGGCTTGCTAAAACCTTCGAGCGCCTTGCGATTGGACAACACCGATACGACTTTACGGCCAATAAACGGCAGCATGGCCAGTAGTAAGAAAGAAAGCAGTATCTCGGTGCTGAAGATCTCGTTTGCCGATTCGATATTCCCCAACTGGGTGCCGGCATTGACGTAAACCACGGTCCCGGCGAGCATACCGACCTGGCTAACCCAGAAAAAAGTCCTCAGGCGTAGCGAGGTCAGTCCCATAATCAGGTTGATCACGAAGAACGGGAAAGCCGGAACCAGTCGCAGCGCGAACAGGTAAAACGGTCCGTCTCGCTCGATGCCGGCATTAATCGATTTCAGCGAGGCGCCGAAGCGGGATTCCACCATGTCGCGAAACAGGTAGCGCGATACCAGAAAAGCGATCGAGGCGCCAATGGTGCTGGCAAAAGACACCAGGATCAACGCGGTAACCAGGCCGAAAATCGCACCGGCGGCCAGCGTCATAACCGCAGCACCCGGCAGCGAAGCCCCGGTTATCACGACATAGCCCAGGAAAAACCCGATCAGCGTCAGCGCCCGGTTTTCGCGGTAATACTGATCGATAATTTCCTGCTGCGACTTGACATAGTCGAGCGTCAGGTACTGTTCCAGGTCGAACTGAAAAAACAGCAGCACGATAACAGCCAACAAGCCCAGCAGGATTATTCTTTTCATTCGGCGATTTCCGGTTTACGTGCTCGCATAAGACTTTGTTATTATTTATTAGTTCTGGCTGCGCGGTAATCTTCGGCCCACTGCAACAGCTCTGACTCCGGGCCTTCGAAAACTATATCGGGCTGCTTGCTCTTGATCTGGTAACGATACATCGGATCGTAATATTCTTCGAGCAGAGTTTGTATCCCGTCGTAGAATGCGGTTACCTGGCCTGTTTCGAAAAAAAGCCGTAACGCCCGTTCGAAACACCGACGCACCTTGCGATAGCGCTCCCCTCCCAGGCGCTTCTGTATGCGAGCCAGGTTATCGAGCACGAAACGGCTGAATTCCTGTTCGGCGGCATCGCCATAGGACCGCTGATAGGCGGGCCAGTTATGCTGTATATAGTCTTCGCCGATCAGTCTGATGCGGGACTCGATATCTACCTGCAGAATGGCGCGCGGCGCTCTTAACAGAGCATCGAAAAGGCATTCGGGCATATTGATACGGCCGATGTGGCGGCCCTCGTCTTCGACAAAAACCGGCCTTTCGGGGAAACTGGCGCGGTGCTTGAGAAACTCGATCGAAACGCGATTTTCCCAGTCGATGACGGACGGCTGCCGGTCCAGGGCATCGCGGCCGAAGGCCGAGCCGCGATGATTCGCCAGCCCTTCGAAATCGATATGATGTCGAATCTTGCGCAGCACGCGGGTTTTTCCGACCCCGGTCAGCCCACTGACGCAGACCAGCGTTACTTCCCTGGCCGACCGTTCCAGCTCGTCGATCAGAAAGCGGCGCATTGCCTTGTAACCGCCGCTCACCAGCGGGTAGTCCACCCCCGCCTCGCGCATCCATTGCTGCGCGGTGCGCGAGCGCAAACCACCGCGAAAACAGTACAGGCAGCCATCCGGATGCAGCTTGCTAAAATCCAGCCACTGCTGGACGCGTTGCGCCCGGATCTCCGGAGTCGCAAGCTCGAGACCGAGCCGCACCGCCTCCTCCTGTCCGGCCTGCTTGTAGCGAATACCGATTTGCTCTCGCTGTTCGTCGTCCAGCAGCGCCAGGTTCGTCGACATCGGAAACGCGCCTTGCGCGAATTCGATCGGGGCCCGCACATCGATCAACGGAACATCCCGCAGAAACAGGCGCCGGAAATCGTCGGTATCCTCAAGCACGACCGTGCCTGATTTCCCAGCAGCGGTGAATTTTCGGATTACGCTTGAAATCTTCCGGGATCGTCGCCGCCGAGATATCCCGAATCTCGAAAGCCCGCTCGATTTCCGCGTCGAGCTTGAAACCGCGGCGATTGGTGGAGAACAGCAACAAGCCGTTTTGTGCCAGTAATCCCATTGCCCGCTTTATCAGGGATCCATGATCGCGCTGGATATCCAGGGTTTGCTGCATTTTGCTCGAATTGGAGAATGAAGGTGGATCGAAGAATATCAAATCATAGTCAGGCTTTAATGAAAACCTGCCAGGATTTGCCAGCAGCTCGACGATATCCGCCCGCAGAAACTGATAGCGAGATTCGTCGTCGAGCCGATTCAATACGAAGTTTTCCCGCGCCCAGTCGAGATAGGTCGAAGAAAGGTCGACATTGAGCACGGAACTGGCCCCGCCCAGCGCGGCCTGCACCCCAACCGCGCCGGTGTAGCAGAACAGGTTGAGCAAGTCTTTATCGCCTGCCTCGCGGTAAATCCTGTCACGCGTGATTCGGTGGTCGAGAAAAAGGCCGGAATCGAGATAATCGCTCAGGTTGATCAACAGCGAGGCCGCACCTTCGCGTACCTGGAAAAATTCACCGCGGTTGTCCTGTTTTTGATACTGCCGCGCTCCCCGCTGGCGGCTGCGAGTTTTGCAAAATAGCTGCTGCTCGGTTATCCCGAACAGCTCCAGCACGACCGCGGCCGCGAGCTTGATTCGGTACTCGGCAAGATCCGGGGCGATAGTCGCCGGCGCCTGATATTCCTGCAGGTGAAACCACTCCTGATCCGGCGCGATTTCGCTCTGGTAGCGATCCAGCGCAAACGCGAATTCGGGCAGGTCTGCATCGTACAGACGATAGCAGGACACCCCGCTGCGCCTGGCCCAGCGCTGCAGGTGCTTGGCGTTTTTCGCGAGGCGGTTGCGCAGCGGTACGGCACTTTCGTCGCTCACCGCGGGCGGGGTTCCGGGTCGTTCGCGCGCCGCAGTTTCGCGCACCGTCTGGAATATGGCGAACAGGCATTCGAGCGGCCCGTTGCGCACGTCCTTGCGGCTCAGCCGCTCCAGTTTGAGTCGATGCAGCAAATCCGGATTGGCCGAAATAATCGCCAGCCGCGCCGGTGCCAGGCGCTGCACGGTGCTGCCCAAATCACTATATAACTGGCCCAGGCCGGCTTCGCTCTGCAGTCGCTTGCCGTAGGGAGGGTTACAGATAACCAGGGTTTCGCCCGGTGCCGGCGGTAATTCCAGCTCCGCAACCTGCTGGTGCGAAAACTCGACCAGCGCCGCGACACCCGCGCGCTGCGCGTTGCTGCGCGCTGTTTCAAGCGCCGCAGCATCGTAGTCACTGGCGTAGATCCGGACTTCCGATTGCGTATCGATCGCCTGTCGCGCCGCGGAAACCAGTTGCTGCCAGTGTTCGGGATCGTGCTGCAGCCACTTACTAAACCCGAAATAGTCGCGCTCGAGGCCGGGCGCGATATCGGCCGCGATCATCGCCGCCTCGATGACAAAGGTGCCGGACCCGCACATCGGATCCACCAGCCGCTGATCGCGTGCCCGTTCACGAGTCCAGCCCGCGTGTGCCAGCAGCGCAGCGGCCAGGTGCTCCTTCAGCGGCGCACCGGTATGCTGCGTACGATAGCCGCGGCGATGCAGACTCTCTCCGCTCAAATCGAGACTGATGCTCGCCTGGTTGTGATGGATATGAACGTGAATCCGAATATCGGGCCGCTGCTTTTCCACCACCGGACGGCTGCCGCAGATCTCGCGCAGGCGATCGACGATCGCATCCTTGGATTTGAGCGCCACGTAATGCCCGTGGTCCAGTTTCGAACGCGACACCGTCGCCGAGACCGCGATACTGTTTCGCGCCTCGAAATGTCGCTCCCACTCGATCCGGTAAACGGCCTGGTAGAGCTGATTTTCGTCCTCGACCGCTGCGCGGGCAAGTTCGCAGAACACCCGGTTAGCCAGGCGCGAGTGCAGGCAGACCCGGTAGACCGCGTTCAACGAGGCAACGATTTCGACGCCACCATAAACCTTGGTCAAAACGGCGTCGGTCGCCCCCAGAATGGCGCGCAGTTCGTGCAACAAAGGGGTCTCGAAGCCCTTATGACCGGTGACAAATAGCTTTAGATTCTGCATTGAATGTAATTTTGCGGACACCGCAGGATGTCAATATTACGCCTTCTATCGTAAAACTGTCGAAAAACGAACTTTTATGACAATAGTCTCAGGAAATCAGGCGTATTTTCATCTATATTAAAGTCTTCTAACCCTTGTGAAACTCTGCTCGCATGACCGGCCCCGACAATCACCCGGATTCTGACTCGATGTCTGGACAGGACGTCTTCATGGAGGTTTCCAATCTCAGCAAGAAATGGATCACCGACATCCTGCTGCGAATGATCGAGAGTGCCGAAGATTACCACAGCTGGAGCCTGTCCGATCAGGACGGCGCACGGGTGGTCAAGTTGATCAGGCACAAGCAGCGTATCATCTGCTCGTCGTTCACGTTTCAACTCAACAAGCATTTTTCGGAATTCAAATCCAACAGCTCCCCGGCGGGCGAAAAAGGCGCGCGAGACTGGCAAACGCTGGGGCTCTCGAGCGCCGATGCGAACGTCGAAGTTAACGAGCTGCAGGATATCACGACGCGTTATAGCGACGCCTTCAAGGAATTCGATCGCACCATCGTGAAACGCCTGCAGGCCTGTATCAAAAGACCCCGGGCGAGTATTTACGAAAACCCGCTGCAGGTAAAAAGGCTGTGCGAAGCCTTCCAGTACGCGATCGACAGCCTCAATCTCGAGGCCAGTTACAAGATCGCGCTGTATCACCTGTTCGCCGATCGTTTCATCGAGTCGCTCGGTCCGTTCTACCGGCGTATCGACAGCCTGATGCTCGAACACGGCATGTTGCCGGATCTTCCGCCGGCGAAAATTCACTTGCGCAACATCGAAGGGCTGAGCGAGTCCAAAGGGCCCGCAGGGTTCAACCCGGGTCAAAGCATCAGCCTGCTGATGCTGTTGCAGGGCTTCAAGGAAAAGTCACGCAAACCCGCGAACAGCTACCAGAATCTTTTTCCCGAGTTGAAGCAGAGCCTCGCCGCGAACGGTATCGAGCAGTACGACGAACAAATCGAGCAGCTCAACCTGATTTTCAAATTGATCTTCGAGGACGAGGACCTGCCCACTCCCGTCAAGCAACAGCTGGCGCGACTACAGATCTATGTTTTCATCACCGCTACCCAGGAAGATGGATTTCTGCGCCGCTCCAGCAACCCGGCACGGCGATTGCTGGACAACATTATCAGCAGCGAAGTCGAGATTGCGAAAAGCGGAAACTCGGATTTTTCGGGTGTCCGCTACATTCGCGAACACATCGACGATCTCGCCCGCCGTGAGTTCATTACCGTCGACAGCTATGCCGATATGCTCGAGGGTTACCAGGCCTTCCTGAAGGAAAACGAGGCGGCAGTTCGCCAGGCGCGCCGGATCGAGGCCACTCGGAAGATCATGCCACCGGTCAAGTCCCGGCTTAACGAGATTATCCAGCCGCTGAAGATCCAGGGCACCCCGCTCATTTTGTTCGAAAAGGTCTGGCTGCCGCTGCTGGTTCAGATCGCGCTGCAGCAGGGCATGGACTCCAATCCGTGGCACAAGACCATCGAAATGGTCAAGAAGCAGGTCTGGTCGCTAATCCCGAAGTCGACCAAGGAAGAGCAGGAAGAGCTGCGCAACACGCTGCCCCATGTCGCTCATTCCTTGCACCGCGCCATGCGCAGCCTCAAGCTGGCGGAGAAACTGCAGCAGTCGCTGCGCGACTATCTCAAGCTCGAGCAGCAAAACGTGCTGGAACAGACCGGGCGCAACGTGATCGAAGCTCAGCGTAAAACGCGCTCGCTGGGAGCGCAATCCTTCGCCTCGATGGAGGACACCACCGAATTCGATGCGATGATGCAAACCGGTGTTTTCCAGGTTCCGACCGCGATGCTCGAGGCGATGAACTCGGGTAAGACACCGGAACCGAAAAAAATCAATCAGGTGCAGGCGCTCAACACCGGAGACTGGATCAACATGCGTAAGGACGCTGAAAAAATACTGGCAAAGCTGGCCTGGAAAGCCGAGGATTCGAGCCTGTTCATTTTCGTCGACCGGGATGGCACGCGCATCTGCGAGGTCGATGCGGAAAAGCTCGCCGATCAGTTCGAATCAGGCGAGGTATCGCTGTTGGATTCGGCAGTCGATTCCGAAAAAACCCAGTTCAGCTTTATGAAATCCCTGTAAGCCCGGCCGCGGCTTACACCTGCAGCAGCATTCTTGCCGGGTCTTCCAGCAAATTCTTGATTGTCACCAGGAACTGAACCGCTTCCTTACCGTCGATAATGCGATGGTCATAGGTCAGGGCCAGGTACATCATGGGCCGCACCACGATTTCACCCTCGACCACGACCGGCCGCTGCTGAATTGAATGCATGCCCAGGATGGCCGACTGCGGTGGATTCAGGATCGGGGTCGAAAGCATCGATCCGAAGATACCGCCATTGGTGATGCTGAAGGTGCCACCGGTGAGTTCCTCGATACCGAGTTTACCGTCCCGCGCACGCAGCCCCATGTCGCGAATCGACTGCTCGATATCGGCGTAACTCATCTGGTCGACATCCCGCAGGATTGGCACTACCAGTCCACGGTCGGAGCTGACCGCGATTCCGATATCGAAATAATCATGGTAAACGATATCGTCGCCATCGATCGACGCGTTAACCGCCGGAAAACGCTTCAGCGCCTCGACCGCCGCGCTGGTGAAAAACGACATCATGCCGAGCTTGACGCCATGAGTTTGCTCGAAGGCGTCCTTGTACTGGGCGCGGGTATCCATCATCGGCTTCAGGTTGACTTCGTTGAAGGTGGTCAGCATCGCCGCCGTGTTCTGCGCCTGCTTCAAACGCTCCGCAATCTTGGCGCGCAGACGGCTCATCGGCACGCGGCGATCATTACGTCCGCCCTGCGGAATACGCTGCGGCGGCGGGGTCGGCGGGCGGGCGGCGGCAGGCGCGGCGGGTTCGGGAGCCGCGGCCGGCTGCGGTTGCTGCAGATGACGTTCGACGTCGGCTTTGGTGATTGCGCCTTTCTTCCCGGTCGCCTGGATGTCTTCGGCCCTGAGGTTATGCTCATGCAGCAGTTTGCGAACCGCCGGGCTCGCCTTGCCGTCACCGCTGGCCGCCTCGACCGCCTCTGCCGGCGCAGCGGCTGCGGGCGCGGCGGCCTCGGCTGGCGCCGCCTCTGCGGCGGCCGGCGCGGAGGCCGTGGCCTCGGTATTGATGACGCCGAGCACGTCGTCGGTTTTTACGGTAGCGCCGGATTCGAAGGCGATCGATTCGATCACCCCGGCCGCACTGGCGACGATCTCGAGCACGACTTTATCGGTCTCCAGGTCGACAATATTCTCCTCCGCGGCAACGCTGTCGCCAACCTGTTTGTGCCAATCGCCCAGCGTCCCCTCGCTAACCGACTCAGGTAAGACGGGAACCTTAATTTCCACCTGCATAATCTGCTCCAGAATTTTTGGTTTTTATATGGACTATTCCAGTTTATCCGAGTATTCCGCTTCGAAGGCATCCTTGACCAGCTGGGCTTCCTGCTGCTGATGCAGGGCCATATAACCTACCGCGGGCGATGCCGCTGAAATTCGACCCGCGTATTGTACCTGTATTGGTGCAAAAATCTCATTCAGACGGCTCTTGAATTCGCGAAACATACCCTGGTTGCGCGGTTCGTCCTGGCACCAGACCACGTTTTTCAACGCCGGGTAGCCTTCCTGGATCACCTTTAGATCGACCTTGGGAAACGGGTACAGCTGTTCGATCCTGACAATCGCGGTGCTGTGATCGTAATCATGCTCGCGGGATTCGTAGAGCTTGTAGTAAATCTTGCCGCTACACAGAATAAGGCGTGTAACCTTCTTTTTATTGATCTTGTCGATCTCCGGGATCACCTTCTGAAATTCGCCCTTGCTGTAATCATCCAGCGACGACACCGCGCGTTCGTGACGCAACAGGCTCTTCGGAGTCAACACCACCAGCGGTTTCCTGAAACCGCACAGCATCTGGCTGCGCAGCAGGTGGAAAATCTGAGCCGGCAGGGTTGGCTGCGCCACGCGCATATTGTGCTGCGCGCAGAGCTCGAGGTAGCGTTCGATGCGCGCCGACGAGTGTTCGGGTCCCTGCCCTTCGTAACCGTGCGGTAGCAGCATGACCAGCCCGCTGAGGCGGCCCCATTTCATCTCTCCCGAGCTAATGAACTGATCGATAACGACCTGGGCACCATTGGCAAAATCACCGAACTGGGCTTCCCAGATGACCAGCGTGCGGGGGTCGGTCGACGAATAGCCGTACTCGAAACCTAGCACCGCCTCCTCGGACAGGAAGGAATTGATAACCTCGAAGCGCGGCTGATCCTCGGCCAGGAATTTAAGCGGCTTGTAAATTTCGCCGGTGTTCTGATCATGCAGCGCGGCGTGACGATGGAAAAATGTGCCGCGCTCACTATCCTGGCCCGAAAGCCGGATACTGTAACCGTCGTCGAGCAGCGTGGCGTAGGCCAGGTTTTCGGCGAAACCCCAGTCACCCGGCAATTTGCCAGCCAGCATCTTCGCTCGATTCTCCATGATCCTGGCAACCCGCGAATGCAATTGGAAACCTTCGGGCAGGGTCAGCATACGCTTGCCCAGGTCCTGGATTTTCTTTTTGGTAACCTTGGTGCCGGGCGTGCTGTTGACGTCACCTTCCTGCAGGCCGGCCCAGTCACGCGCCGCAACCGGTTCCAGTCCGGAAATCACGTTCAGGGCTACCGCGCCCCCTTCTTCGAGCGCACGCCGGTAATCGGCGACCATGTCATCGATCTTTTCGCGCGTGGTAAAACCCTCGTCGATGAGGCGCTGCGCGTGCAGGTCGGCGAGGCGCGGATGATTGCGAATTTTCTGGTACATCAGCGGCTGGGTAACCGCCGGTTCATCGGCTTCGTTGTGGCCGTAACGACGATAACAGACCATATCGATCACGACGTCGCGCTGGAAGGTCTCGCGGTACTTGACCGCGATCTCGGCGATAAACACGCAGGCTTCGGGATCGTCGCCGTTAACGTGGAAGATCGGTGCCTGCACCATGCGCGCAACCTCGGTGCAGTAGAGTGAAGAACGCATGTCGCGCGGGTTGCTGGTAGTGAATCCGATCTGGTTGTTGACGATGATATGGATCGTGCCCCCGGTCTTGTAACCGCGGGTCTGGCACATGTTGAAGGTTTCCATGACCACGCCCTGCCCGGCAAACGCGGAATCGCCGTGGATCAGCACCGGCAACACGTCGTTGGTGTTGCGGTCGGTGAAACGCCGCTGACGCGCGCGTACCGACCCCTCGACCACCGGATCGACGATTTCCAGGTGCGACGGGTTGAACGCCAGCGCCAGGTGCATCGGGCCCGAGTCGGTGTAGATATCCGATGAAAATCCCTGGTGATACTTGACGTCGTAGTTGTAACGTTCGTCCAGTTCGACATTACCCTCGAATTCGTCGAACAGGTGGCTCGGCATTTTGCCGAAAATATTGGTCAGTACGTTGAGGCGTCCGCGATGCGCCATGCCGATCACCACTTCGTGGGTGCTGGTGACGCCGGCCTGCTGCACCACGCGGTCAAGGATCGGGATCAACGACTCGCCGCCTTCCAGCGAGAAGCGTTTCTGCCCGATATAACGCGTGTGCAGATATTTCTCGAGATTCTCAGCGGCGATAATACGGTCCATGATGCGGTTGCGGCGACCTTCGCGGAAACTCGGCGTAGCCAGCGAGGTTTCGATCTGCACCTGGATCCAGCGTTTCTGCGCGCGGTCCTCGATATGCATGTATTCCGAGCCGATAGTGCCGCAGTAAGTTTTTTCGACGCGTTCTATGATTTCACGCAGCGGGGCGGCCTCTACGCCGAACAGCGAGCCGGTGTTGAACACCGTGTCGAGATCGGCCTCGCCCAGGTTGTTTCCTGCCAGCGTCATCTCCTTGACTTCCGGCCGCGGGTTCATTTCTAGCGGATCGAGACCTGCGCGTTCGTGGCCCTTGACGCGATACGCATTAATTAACTGCAGCACCCGAACCTGCTTGGCGTCATGTTCGCTCAGTTCGCTGCTGGAGATGCCGTTGCCCGCCCGCTTGTGCTGGACCACGTATTTCATCTGCTCGCGGATCTCGAGGTGATCCTGATCCGGAGTCAATTCTCCGTTTTTCAGCTCGGCGAACCAGTCGCGCCAGTGTTCGTCGACGTCATCTTCGTTTTTCAGATAACGCGAATAGAGTTCCTCTATGAATGCAGCGTTGCCACCCGATAGATAGCTCTGTTGCTGCATTTTTTTCATGCTCATGGTTGCTTACCTTTGGGCTGATTCGTGGTTTGATGTCGTTATTGTCATCACTCTAAATCTTAGCCTATGACGCGGCCATAGCTCCGAATAATACTGCATCACGGGGCGGTTAAGAAACAGAATGTGAAAATATCAGCAGATACACTGATCCTGCATCGAACGAAGTTGTTTTTAAATTTTTATGCGCTGTTAGAATACGCGCATTCTGAACTGGGACAGTCCGCATGGCGCAATACATCTATACCATGAACGGGGTGGGCAAAGTCGTGCCCCCGCAAACCGAAATTCTGAAGAATATTTCGCTCAATTTTTTTCCGGGGGCAAAAATCGGCGTGCTGGGTTACAACGGCGCCGGCAAGTCGACGCTGTTGCGCATCATGGCCGGCGTCGATACCGATTACGTTGGCGAGGCGCGCCCGCAAACCGGTATCAAGATCGGCTACCTGGCGCAGGAACCCGAACTCGACGACAGCCTGGACGTGCGCGGCAATGTCGAGCTGGGCGTTGCCGAGACCAAGGCGCTGCTGGACCAGTTCAACCAGGTCAACATGAAGTTTGCCGAGCCGGTGTCTGACGACGAAATGAATGACCTGCTGGCGCAACAGGCCGAATTACAGGAGAAAATCGAGGCCGCCGGCGCCTGGGACCTGGACCGCAAGCTCGACGTCGCGGCCGACGCGCTGCGCCTGCCGCCCTGGGAAGCCGCGGTAGAACACCTGTCCGGCGGCGAAAAAAGGCGCGTGGCGCTGTGCCGGTTGTTGCTGTCGAATCCGGACATGCTAATCCTGGACGAACCTACCAACCACCTCGACGCCGAATCGGTAGCCTGGCTGGAGCGTTTTCTGCAGGACTTTCCGGGCACCGTGGTGGCGGTTACCCACGATCGCTATTTCCTTGACAACGTGGCCGGCTGGATTCTGGAACTCGACCGCGGCCACGGCATCCCCTGGGAGGGCAATTACTCGTCCTGGCTGGAGCAGAAGGAAAAGCGCCTCGAACACGAAGAGCGTTCCGAAAAGGCGCGCATCAAATCGATGAAAGCGGAACTCGAGTGGGTGCACGCCAACCCCAAGGGGCGGCAATCGAAAAGCAAGGCCCGCCTCAAGCGTTTCGAAGAACTGTCCTCGCAGGATTACCAGAAACGCTCCGAAACCCAGGAACTCTATATTCCGCCCGGGCCCCGGCTGGGAGACGTGGTGGTCGAAATCGAGGGCGGCAAGAAGTCCTACGGCGACAAGCTGCTGTACCAGAACCTCGAGTTCAAACTGCCGCGCGGCGGTATCGTCGGCATTATCGGGCCCAACGGCGCCGGCAAGACCACACTGTTTCGGATCATGGTCGGGCAGGAAACGCTCGACGAGGGTTCGATTAAAATCGGAGATACCGTCAAGATCGCCTATGTCGACCAGTCGCGTGACGATCTCGACGGCAGCAAGACGGTATGGGAAGAACTGTCCGACGGGCTGGACAACATTGTCGTCGGCAGCTACGAAGTGCCCTCGCGCGCTTACGTGTCGCGCTTCAATTTCCGCGGGTCGGCCCAGCAGAAGTTCGTCAAGGACCTGTCGGGCGGCGAACGCAACCGCCTGCACCTGGCCAAGCTGTTGAAAAGCGGCGGCAACCTGCTGTTGCTGGACGAACCGACCAACGATCTCGACGTGGAAACCCTGCGTGCGCTGGAGGAAGCGATCCTCGATTTCCCGGGCAGCGTCGTCGTGATATCGCACGATCGCTGGTTTCTGGATCGCATCGCGACGCACATCATTGCGTTCGAGGGCAACAGCGAGGTTTATACTTACGAAGGCAATTACTCGGAGTACGAATCGCATCGCAAGCAGCGCCTCGGCCAGGATGCCGACCAGCCGCATCGTATCAAGTACAAGAAGCTCGAAGTCTGATGTCCGATCTCGATAAACTTTTCAAACGCCTCGACGAATTGCTCGACCGGGTGGAACATTTGTTTCCCGGCTATCACGAGATCAAGGTCGAACCGGGTTACTCGGCCTATCGCTGGTCCGCCCAGGGACTCGAAGGCATCGCGCAGTTCGACCGCGTCGATAAGGCCGAGCTGCTGCACCTGGAACGGCAGAAGAACCTGTTGTTCAGAAACACCGCCCAGTTCCTCGAGAACAAGGTTTCAAACAACGCTTTGCTATGGGGTGCACGCGGCACCGGCAAGTCCTCGTTGATCAAGGCGCAGCTCACCGAGTTCGGAGACCAGGGGCTTTGTATCGTGGAAATCCCGAAGGCGGCGACCGGCCAGCTGTTCGACATTATTCGTACCCTGGCCGACGACGGACGCAAGTTTATCGTTTACCTGGACGACCTCTCCTTCGAAGCCAACGATGACTCTTACAAGGCACTCAAGGCCTGCCTCGAGGGATCGTTACAGCCGCAACCCGAGAACGTCATTATTTACGCCACCTCGAACCGCCGCCACCTGATGCCCGAATCGATGCAGGACAATCTCGACAGCACCATGGTCGACGGTCAGCTGCATCCCAGCGACAGCATCGAGGAAAAAATCTCCCTGTCCGATCGTTTCGGGCTGTGGCTTTCGTTTCACCCCTTCACCCAGGATCAGTACCTGGCCGTGGTCGAGCTGGCGCTAAAGGCCCGGGGTATGAAGATGAGCGAGGAAGCGCGCAGCGAATCGATCCGCTTCGCTACCCAGCGCGGTTCGCGCAGCGGCCGCATCGCGGTGCAGTTCGCCGCCTACTGGGAAAGCCTGCAATAGAGGGCGTGAAACTGTCCCGGGCTACTCGCGGTAGCCGACTATGTTAGCGGCTATATCGGCTTTCATGCGGCGGCTGGGAAGGTTGGGGTCGCCCCCTCGAAGCGACCGGGAATACTCTCAGCGCATGATGAAGGGATTGGCCATCGGCTCGGTCGAGGTGTTGATCCAGACCGTTTTGGTGCGCGTGTAGTCGTAAATGGTATCGATGCCGCTTTCGCGCCCGGGGCCGCTGTTCTTGAATCCGCCGAAGGGAGCGATCGGTGAGATCACGCGATAGGTATTGACCCAGACGATGCCCGAGTGGATTGCATCCGAAACCCGCAGCGCGCGCGCCACGTTCGAGGTAAATACTCCTGAGCCGAGGCCAAAATCGGAGTTATTCGCCATTTCGATCGCCTCTTCCTCGGTATCGAAGGAAAGCGCCGACAGTATCGGACCGAACATTTCTTCACGCACGGTGCGGATATCCTGGTGCGGGCAATCGAGGATCGTAGGGCTGTAGTACCACCCGCTGTCGAAGCCGTCGGGTCGCTTACCGCCCAATAGCAGTTTCGCACCCTCGCCTACTGCGTCTTCGACCGACTCGGAAATGTGATCCAGCTGCTCCCTGGTGC
Source organism: Gammaproteobacteria bacterium (assembly GCA_009937625.1). Taxonomy (GTDB): domain Bacteria; phylum Pseudomonadota; class Gammaproteobacteria. The sequence continues at coordinate 29,144 of JAACFA010000047.1, forward strand.
ACAGCGGACCGACCTGGGTATCGTCGGCAAGCGGATCGCCGATACGGATTTGGGCGGCGCGCTCGACCAGTTTTTCCAGTATCTGCTCACGTATCGTCGACTGAATGAAGACGCGCGACCCGGCAACGCAGCTCTGGCCGGTAGCGCCGAAATTACCGGCAATAATTCCATTCACCGCGCCCTCGAGATCGGCATCGTCAAACACCAGGATCGGCGATTTACCGCCCAGTTCCAGCGACACCACGGCAAAATTTTCGGCGCTATTGCGCACGATATGACGCGCGGTTTCGGGGCCACCGGTAAAGGCAACCCTGGCCACGTCCGGATGGCTGGTGAGCAAACGGCCGCAGGGCTCGCCATGACCTGTTATGACGTTAACCACCCCTGGCGGGAAACCCGCCTCTTGCACGATCCTGGCAAACTCGAACATCGGTGCCGGCGCCGCCTCGGAGGCCTTCAATACCACCGTGTTGCCGGCCGCGAGCGCGGGCCCCAGCTTGGTCGCGGTCAAAAACATTTGCGCGTTCCAAGGAACCACCGCGGCCACCACGCCAATCGGCACGCGCTTGGTATAAACATGCATATCGGGTTTATCGATCGGCAGAGTGGCACCCTGGATCTTGTCGGCGAGACCGGCGTAATAGTAGTAGTAGTCGGAGACATAGCCGGTCTGAGCACGGGTTTCTTTGGCCAGCTTGCCGCTATCGATGGTTTCGATTTCACCCAGCATGTGGGAATTTTCGGCTATCAGGTCACCCAGCTTGCGCAGCAGCTTGCCGCGCTGGGTCGCATTCATTTCAGCCCAGGGGCCGGACTTCAGCGCGCGGCTGGCGGCAGCAACCGCGCGCTTGACCTCGACTTCCCCGGCAACCGCAGCGGTTGCCCATATCTCGCCCGTGGCCGGGTTGACCGATTCCAGCTGCGCGCCGTCCACGGCATCGCACCACTCGCCGTCGATATACATTTGGTAATGCTTCATTGTTCCGATCCTGTTGCTGTTGCTGTCGCTGTTGCCTTGTTGGCGTCAAGCCTAGCGTTTAATTCCGGCCGATTAAAGCGAAAATGGTGAAATAAATATAAACTGCGGGACACGAGTCATTTCCAACAGTGGTCATGAATAGCGAAGCCTCCCAAGCCAGCGAAAATCCGGTAGCCTGCGCCGCCATGGCAAGGCATATCGCCGCCATCCGGCGCGTCGTCGTCGACCACGATTATGCCTACGACAGCGATCTATTGCTCGAGCAGAAGCTGCGTTACATGGCGGAAAACTGCAGCATGGTACTGGACGTCGGCCAATCATCGCGCAATTTCTTCGACCTGTTCGAGCGGCAAAAAATCGAAACCATGGATATCAATCCCGGAATCCCGCCCGCGGATATCATCGACGATATCTGCGCACCCAGCAGGCTGGAATACGGCCGCTACGACGGTATCGTCTGTCTCTCGGTGCTGGAGCACGTCTATGATCCCTTCGCGGCAATCAACGAGATACATCAGCTGCTGCAACCCGGGGGCTACCTGTTACTGCATCTGCCTTTTCTGTTTCGCTATCACGCGCCACCGGACCTCGAGTTCACCGACTGTTACCGCTTCAGCCGTGACGGTCTGGCCTGGCTGTTGCGTGACTTCCAGGAGGTCAGGCTGTACTCGATTCGCGGCCCCTACTCATCGATATTCAACCTGCACAGGTTCTGGAA
>JAACFA010000245.1 GCA_009937625.1 Gammaproteobacteria bacterium
ATCTCGGATGGAAGGATCGTTTCTCGAGCGCAGATTACACCAGGCGGCAACGCCAGCTGGGAGCGAACAACCTGCAGCGTACCATTTACACCCCAGAGTTTTTCGTCAACGGCATGGAGGCACGCGGTAGCGGTAACATTCTGAGTAAAATTCAGCAGATCAACGCGCAGCCGGCGCCACTGGCGCTGAGGCTCTCCGTATCCAGGGACCAGACCAGCCTCGTGCTTGACCTGCATTCACCGGCCGAGCACAGCACCGTCGGTCAAACTCACCTGCGCTACCTGGTTTATGAAAACAACCTGTCGACCGAGGTAAAACGCGGCGAAAATTCGGGCAGAAGACTCGAGCATCAGCAGGTAGTCCGCTACATGAGCCGTCCCGAGAACCTGCGCCTCGACAACAGCCATCGCATTGAAATCGATCCCGCCTGGCAAGCCGAAAACGTCGGTGTCGCGGTGCTGATCACATCGCCCGGAGAGCGCCAATATCTGCAGGCGCTGCATACCCCCGTGGCCAGCTTACTCGTCCGTCAGTAACATCCAGGGGATGCGCCCCTGTTTTCGCAGCCCGCAGGATCGTGACGACTCCGTCGGAACCGCCCTAAATTAATGAAAAATCACGATTAATAAACTATTATGGTTGGTACGCTTTAAATGACTGTATTCGGTCGAGGACCAATCAATACCGTGCGCGTCGCTAATAGTTGCCTAACCGCCAGAATCGTGAGGTTTAAGGTTTTGTTCGTGACCGCCGCCCTCTACATTGCTGCGGGCAGCGCCACGGCGGCGCCGTTGTATAAATGGGTCGATGAAGACGGTCAGATTCGCTACAGCGATCGGCTGCCACCAGCCCAGGTCAGGAAGGAACACCAGCAGCTCAATTCCCAGGGCGTGGTCGTGACTACCAAGGAGGCTGCAAAGTCCGAGGAAGAAATCGCTGCCGAAGCCGAAGCGAAACGCCAACAGGAACTTCAGGCGGCAGAACAGGCCAGACTCGATGAACTGCAGCACAAGAAAGACCAGGTGCTGCTATTGACATTCAGTTCCGAGAATGAACTGACGCTGGCGCGCGATGATCGACTCGAGGTGCTGGACTCGGTGATCCGGCTGATCACCAGTAGTATCGAGAAGACCCAGACTAAACTCTCGGAACTCGAAGCCACGGCCGAAGAAATTTACACGTCGAAGGATAAAGAAATACCGGGAGGCCTCGCGCAGAAGATCGAACACTTTTCCCGCAAAATCGAGAGTCGCACCGATCAACTGTTATTGAAAATCGAAGAAAAGAATAGAATCAACCAGCAGTACGAACTAGACCTGGCGCGCTACCGCGAACTCAAAGCAGAAGGAGAAGCCAATTGATTGTCGCGTGGCTATTGCTGCGCGTCGCCTTTGATCAGCGTCCCTACCCCGCTATCCGTTAACAGCTCCAGTAATACCGAATGCTTCACCCGGCCATCGATAATCTGGCTGGTGCTGACACCTGCCTTGACCGCATCCAGCGCGCAACGCACTTTTGGCAGCATGCCGCCGTGAATTATCCCTTTGGCGATGAGGCTCTCGGTTTCCTCCGCCGTCAAACCGGTTAGCAGTTTACCCTCCGGATCGAGCACACCGGGCGTATTGGTCAGCAACAACAGTTTTTCGGCACCGAGCACCTTCGCCAGTTCACCCGCGACCAGGTCGGCATTAATATTGTAAGACGAACCGTCGCTGCCAACGCCGATAGGCGCGATCACCGGGATAAAGTCATCGTCGTCGAGCATCGCGACTACCGCGGGATCGATGGCTTCGACTTCGCCAACCTGACCAAGATCGTGACTCTCCGAATCGCTACCAGCGAGCTTCATCTTGCGCGCGCTGATCAGTCCACCATCCTTGCCGGTGAGGCCTACTGCACGGCCACCGTGTCGGTTGATCAGGGATACGATCTGCTTGTTAACCTGCCCGCCCAGCACCATTTCGACGACGTCCATGGTTTCGTTGTCGGTGACGCGCATGCCTTCGATAAAGCGGCTCTTCTTGCCAATCTGTTCCAGTAGCTTGCCGATCTGCGGCCCCCCACCGTGCACGATAACCGGATTGACGCCGACCTGTTTAAGCAACACGATATCCTGCGCGAAGCTACTCTTTAGCTCTTCGTCTACCATCGCGTTACCGCCAAACTTGATGACCACGGTTTTCTGATCGAGCACCTGGATATAAGGCAGCGCTTCGATCAGGATTTCCGCAACGTGGGTTTTATTTACTGTCATGGTTTACCGCACCGATTAGGCCAGCGACGCAGTATAGCGCTCAGCAATTAAATCGATAAGCTGTTTCGCGACCTCGGCCTTTCCCGCATGCTCGATCGCCTGCCGGCCGTCACGCCAGAACACTTCGAGCTGGTTGAAATCGGTCTCGAAACCGCTGCCGTCGCCCACCCGATTGGCGGCGATCATATCGAGGCTCTTCTGTTCCATCTTGGCAAGCGCATACTGCTCGACGTTCTGGGTTTCGGCGGCAAAGCCTACACAAAACGGGCGCTGCTCGAGCGCGCTTACCGTCGCCAGTATATCGGCGTTCAACACCAGCTTTAACGACATTGCAGCGTCCGATTTCTTGATTTTCTGCTGCGCGGCCTGGTCTACGCGGTAATCCGAAACCGCCGCGCAGGCCACGAATACGTCGGCTTCAGGGACCTGCCGCATCACCGCGTCGAACATCTGCTGTGCCGACTCGACCGGGATCAGTTTTACTCCTGCCGGCGGCGCCAGCGACACCGGTCCACTCACCAGCGTGACGCTAGCGCCCTGCTGTATCGCCGCCTCGGCGATGGCGTAACCCATCTTGCCCGAACTGCGATTGCTGATGTAACGCACCGGATCGATCGCCTCGCGCGTCGGGCCCGCGGTCAGCAGCAACCTGACCCCCTCGAGCCTGCCGGGGCTAAAGTGCCGCTGCAGGTTATCCAGCAACTGCGCCGCTTCGAGCATGCGGCCCGCGCCGACGTCGCCGCAGGCCTGTTCGCCTTCGGCCGGGCCCCAGACTACGACCTGCCTGGCGGCAAGCTGTTTAACATTTTCCCGGGTTGCCGGATTACTCCACATTTGCTGATTCATCGCCGGTGCCACCGCCACCGGTTGCTTGGCGGCAAGACACAGGGTGAGCAACAGGTTATCGGCGTAACCGGCATTCATCTTGCCGAGAAAATCGGCCGTGGCGGGTGCCACCAGCAGCAGGTCGCACCAGCGCGCGAGCTCGATGTGGTCCATCGCCGAATCGGCCTCGGCATCGAACAAATCGACATAGACGCGGTGCCCGCTCAGGGCCTGGTAGGTCAGCGGCTGCACGAACTCCTGCGCCGACGGTGTCATCACGACGCGCACTTCGGCTCCCGCCTTGATCAACAGGCGCACCAGCTCGGCGGACTTGTAAGCGGCGATACCGCCGGTGATCCCGAGCAGGATTTTCTTGTTGCTGAGAGGTTCCATTTGATCTATTTTAGCGGTTGATGACATCAGGTAAAGGAATACCCATGGCAATCTCCCACTGGCCCAGTGCCGAAAGACCTCGTGAAAAACTGATAACCCGCGGCGCGCACGCGCTTTCCGACGCCGAATTACTGGCAATTTTCCTGCGCACCGGCGTTGCCGGCTGCTCGGCGCTAGGCCTCGCGCGCCAGTTACTGAGCGACTATGGTTCGCTGCGCAGCGTTTTCACGATCGATGCTAAACAGTTCTGTAACCGCAAGGGACTGGGCCTGGCAAAGTTCGTTCAGCTACAGGCCGCGCTCGAAATCGCGCGCCGGCATTTCGCCGAAGCGCTGCAAAATCAGGACTGCCTGACCAGCCCGGCGCAAACCATGAATTACCTGCGCGCGCGGCTGCGCGATTATGATTACGAGGTATTCGCCTGCCTGATGCTGGATAATCGCAACCGCGTGATCGCGTTTCGAGAATTGTTTCGCGGCACCATCGACGGCGCCAGCGTGTACCCGCGCGAGGTCGTCAAGCAAGCGTTAGCCGACAACGCCGCCGCGGTGATCCTGGCGCATAACCATCCCTCCGGAGTGAGCGAACCGAGCCAGGCCGATATCCGCATTACCGGGAGCCTGCAGCAAGCACTGGGACTGGTCGATATTTTCTGAACGAGGTCTGATTTAACCGAGGTTTCGAACCAGGTGGCAACCTGTTCTGCCTCCAGCGGGCGACTAATATAGTAACCCTGCACGTGGTCGCAATCCATTTCCGCCAGCAGATCGCAGCTGGCGAGAGACTCGACACCCTCGGCCACCACCTTCAGATCGAGTGTATGCGCCAGCTCGATGGTCGCCTTGACGATGAGCTGATCATCGGGATTGCTGGCGATGTCGCGCACGAAAGACTGGTCGATTTTCAGTTTTTCCACCGGTAATTCCTTCAGATAGGTCAGCGACGCCTGTCCGGTCCCAAAGTCGTCGATCGACAGCGACAGGCCCATCACCCCTAGGTGTGACAGCACCTCGATCACCTCTTCAGGGTCTTGCATGATCTGCCCCTCGGTGATCTCGATAACAACCTGCGACGGCTTTACCTGGTAGCGCTGCAAATAGGTTTCGATACGCTCGGGCAGATGCCGGTCGTGCAAATCGATCATCGACAGATTGATGCCCACCGTTAAACCCTGGACCTCGCACTCGGCTACGAAGCGGCAGGCGGACTCGAAAATCCAGTTGCTGAGGGGCTTGATCAAATGATTCTGTTCCGCGAGGCGTATCGTGCGGTCGATGGCGATATCGTGTTTGTCCGGATCTTTCCATCGCAGCAAGGCTTCGAGGTAAACCGTTTCATAGGTTTCCAGATCGACTACCGGTTGAAACACCAGCTTCAGCTCATCGTATTCGATTGCGCGGCGCAATGACTGGATCATGGTAAAGCCGGAAGTATCGGTGGAGTCATCGGCATCGCGGAAAAACTGAATCGGCCAGTCGCTGTGCTCCGCCCTGACCAGCGCGTTGCTGGCATGCTGATACAGATCGTCCGCGTCGGCGGCATGATCGGGATAAATGGCCACGCCAAAAAACGCGTTCAGCTCGAACTCCCGCCCGTAGACCTGGTAAGGCCTGACTACCGACAGGTAGATCTTTTCGACCAGGGTATTGAGTTGATCGCGCTGTTGCACCTCCAGCAGCAGGGCGAACAGGTTTCTTTCGAAACGCGAGACGTGATCGCTCTCGCGCAGCGATTCGCGCAGGCCGTCTGCCACCTGACGCAGCAGGCCGTCGACAAGGTACTGACCGCGCTGCAGGGCAATATCGTCGAGGCCGCGTACATCGATCAGTACCAGCGCGTAACGGCGAGCGCTGCGTTTGCCCTCGCGAATCGCCTGCGTCAGGCGATCCTCGAATATAACGCGATTATTGAGCCCGGTGACCGGGTCGCGCTTGGCAAGCTTTTGCAGGACGTTGAAATATTCGCGCATCTGGCGCAACCCGGGTCTGACTTCAGCCTTGCTGGCGGCTCCGGCTGCCTGCTGATGGTGCGCCGCGAGCCGCATGCGTTCCGCCAGTTCGAGCAACGGCCTGATCAGGTTGAAGTGCAACAGGGTCAACAGCAGGATCGAGGCGGCTACCAGGGCCAGCAGTACGATTGCGGCCTGGCGCTCGAACAGCTCCCAGAACGACATCGGTTGCACTTTCAGGTGCAGTTCACCGAACACCGACGTGGTATCGCCAACCGGCAGGGTAACCTGGATATCACTGCCCGGATTAAAGCCGAACTCCTGGTACTGAATGGCGCCGTCGACATCGGCCGCGCGCTGCAGCCTGCGGCCCGACAGGGTAGAAAACTCGTTGAGAAAATCGAAGTAATCCATGCTGACCAGCAGCACCAGGGCATCGCCCTCTGCCGCTACCGGGCCGGCAATCTCCAGCAGCGCCTTGTCGTCGATGCGACAGCTGGCAATCTGCGGCACCAGGTAGTCATCGAAATCGTCACGATGCATCTGGGTTGGTTGCAGGCAGCCGGGCTTGCTGGACCTGGAAACAGGATTTCCGCGCTCGTCGAACTGCACCAGATTGACCGCCCAGATACTGGGATTGCGCTGGTAATAATCCCACAGAAACGACTGGAAAGTCTGGCGTTCGGCGGACGACTCGGCCAGTGTATTTATCAGGTAATACTGTGACTGCAGCCAAAGCCGCTGTTTTTGCTGCATCTGCAGCACCTGGCCATGCAGGTTTTGCCGATAGACTGTCGCGTTCTGCTGGTTCTGGCGATCGACCAGCACCAGCAGCGACAGGCACCACAGCAGGAACATCAGCAAACTCAGCCCCGCTACCAGGAGCGCACTGAAGGTCGAAATATTGAGTTTCACGTCCGCGATTCCAGGCTACTCGATGTTTTGCACCTGCTCGCGCATTTGTTCGATCAATACCTTCAGATCCACCGCGTGCTGGGTGGTTGCACTGTCCTGCGATTTCGATCCCAGCGTATTGGCCTCGCGATTGAGCTCCTGCATCAGGAAATCGAGCCTGCGCCCGACCGCTTCGTCACGCCCGAGCACGTTGATGACCTCGGCGACGTGGGTATCGAGACGATCGAGTTCCTCCTCGACGTCGAGCTTCTGAGCCAGCATGACCAGCTCCTGCTCGAGCCGGTTTTCGTTCGCCGTCTCGCGCCATTGCTTGAGTTTATCGTCGAGATTGGCCTCCCATTTCTCGCGCAGGGCGGTCATCATCTGGGGGCGGTGCTTGCGCAACTCGGCCACGATTTCGCTGACCTGCGCGCAGCGGCTGCGAATCATTTCCTCCAGCGCCTGCTCGAGACTCGACAGCGCAAGCTCGTTGAGCGACGAGAAATCCCGCTCGACGTCGGTGATCACCCCGGGCCAGCTCAGAATATCGGCGACCGACATCTTGCTGCCCTCGTGCACGATGTTCAGGACCTGCTGCTCGACTTCGCGCAGGTTAAGCACGATATCCTTGTTCAGGCTGATCCCGCCCTGCAGCTGTTGCTCCAGCTTGTAACGCATGCCGAGATCGACCTTGCCGCGCGTCAGGTGCTTCGACAGCAGCTTGCGGACCTCGGGCTCGAGTTGCCTGAAGTCCTCGGGCAGCTTGAGCGCGGGCTCGAGATAGCGGTGGTTGACCGAGCGCAGTTCCCAGGTTATCGACCCCGCCTCGTTGCTTTCCTGTACCCGCGCGAAGGCGGTCATGCTTCTTATCACAATTCGAATCTCTTGGTTCGCTGCCGGCATCATAGCCTATTTTGTAATTTCGCTTAACCTGCATCTTGCATGCTGCGTATAATTGCCGCTCTTTTCATGGAGACAACCTGATGCGACCCAGCGCCCGAGCGGCAGACGAATTGAGACCGATCAAGATTACTCGTCACTACATCAAGCATGCCGATGGCTCGGCCCTGATCGAATGCGGCGATACCCGAGTCATCTGTACCGCCTCGGTGGAAAACTCGGTGCCGGGTTTTTTACGCGGCAAGGGCAGCGGCTGGGTCACCGCGGAATACGGCATGCTGCCGCGCTCGACCGGCAGTCGCATGCGCCGTGAAGCCAGTACCGGTCGCCAGGGCGGCCGTACGATGGAAATCCAGCGCCTGATCGGACGCGCATTGCGCGCCAGTATCGATACCGAAAAGCTCGGCGAACGCACCATCACGGTGGATTGCGACGTCATCCAGGCCGACGGCGGCACTCGCACCGCGTCGATCTCCGGCGCCTGGGTTGCGCTCGCCGACGCGATCCAGGGACTGATCGAAAACGGCGACCTTCAGCAGAGCCCGATCCACTGCCAGGTCGCGGCAATTTCGGTCGGCATTTACCAGGGCAACGCGGTGCTCGATCTCGACTATGCCGAGGATTCGGCGGCGGACACCGACATGAACATCGTCATGAACAGCCACGGCGGTTTTATCGAGGTGCAGGGCACCGCCGAGGCGGCGGCTTTCACCGAGCAGGAGCTGAACGACATGCTGACGTTGGCGCGCACCGGCATCAACCGCATCTTCGAGATCCAGCAAAGCGCATGAAGCGACTGGTTCTGGCTTCGGGCAATCCCGGCAAATTACGCGAGCTGTCGCATCTACTCGACGACCTCGGCTACGAGCTGCACCCGCAGTCGGAATTCGGGGTGCCCGAAGTTGCCGAAACCGGTACCACCTTCGTCGAAAATGCGATCATCAAGGCGCGCCACGCCGCGGCTCACACCGACCTGCCGGCACTGGCTGACGATTCCGGCATCGAGGTCGACGCGCTCGACGGTGCGCCCGGGGTTTACAGCGCTCGTTTTGCCGGGCCGGACGCCGACGACGCCAGCAACAATGCCCTGCTGGTCGAAAAGCTGCGATCGGTCCCGTCAGAACTACGCACTGCCCGCTATCGCGCGGTTATCGTGCTGATGCGCCACGCCGCGGACCCGTCACCGCTGATTTGCGAGGGCAGCTGGGAGGGTATGATCCAGCTGGAACCGGCCGGTAGCGGAGGTTTCGGTTATGATCCCTATTTCTACCTGCCGGAGCGGGGATGCACCAGTGCAGAATTGAGCCGGGACGAAAAGAATCGGCTCAGTCATCGCGGCCAGGCGCTGACCGAACTCAAACGCAGGCTCGCCGAACACGGTGTTTAGCAGCAATCCGCCACTCGGGCTTTACATTCACCTGCCATGGTGTGAAAAAAAATGCCCCTATTGCGATTTTAATTCGTACCAGGCGGACGGAACCATTCCCGAGCGGGAATACGTCGACGCCCTGCTAAACGACCTCGAGCAGGATTTACCGCTGGTCTGGGGCCGCGGCGTCGATTCGATCTTCATCGGTGGCGGCACACCGTCACTTTTTTCCGCGGACGCGATCGAGCGCCTGTTCTCGGGCCTGCGCGCGTTGATCAATTTTTCCCCGGCCATCGAAATTACGCTGGAATCGAATCCGGGGAGCGCAGACATCGAGAACTACCGCGGCTACCGCGAGACCGGCATCAACCGGCTCTCCATCGGGGTGCAAAGCTTCGACGATCAAAAGCTCTCTAGTATCGGCCGTGTACACGATGGCGCGCAGGCGCTCGCGGCCTTTGCCGGCGCTCGCGCGGCCGGTTTTGATAACATCAATCTGGATCTGATGTTTGCCCTGCCGGGACAAAGCCTGGCCGAGGCCCAGTCCGATCTTGCCCAGGCCATAGCGCTCGGCCCCGAACATATCTCGCACTATCAGCTCACGCTCGAACCCAACACCCTGTTCCACAGCCGCCCTCCGGCCAAACTACCCGACGACGATACCTGCTGGGAACTGCAGACAGGCTGCCAGGCGCTGCTGGCTGCGGCCGGGTATCGGCAGTACGAGGTTTCCGCCTATTGTCTAAGCGGCCGCGAGTCGCGGCACAACCTGAACTACTGGCACTTCGGCGATTACCTCGGAATCGGGGCCGGCGCACACGGCAAGATTACGCTGGCCGCGGAAAACCGGGTAATTCGCCGAATGCGACAGCGCCAGCCACGCGCTTACCTGGAATCCGCCGGGCGCGACAGTATCGTCAGCGAATCCGAACTCGGTACATCCGACCTGTGCTTCGAATTCATGCTAAACGCGCTGCGCCTGAAGGATGGGTTTGCCAGCAGCCTGTTCTATGAAAATACCGGATTGCCGTTAAATGAAGTGCTACCCGGCCTGGAAACGGCGC
>JAACFA010000246.1 GCA_009937625.1 Gammaproteobacteria bacterium
CCCCCAGAGCAAGCAAAGAGAGCAGCACCGCCAGGCCGGTGAGCGGTTTCATAGCATGCTTCATCTGTTTCATTGCTTTTCTTCCTGTCAGATAAAAGGAAGGGAAATTCTAGCGCGTTCGGAAAGGAAAACCGCCGCGAAATGCCGTTCGCTGCTCCCAACAGGTACAATTCTGCCAAGAACAGGCCGTAGCATCGCGTGCCGGGAGGGGAATCATCAGTAAAGTCGGCTACAAAGAGCTGGTCGAGGCTGCCGAGGCGCGGATACAAATCATTTCCGCCGAGGAAGCGATCGGCAGGCTGGGCTCGGACGAGGTGGTTTTCGTCGACCTGCGAGACGTCAGGGAACTGAAACGGGAAGGCGGTATACCGGGTGCGTTCCACTGTCCGCGAGGCTTGCTCGAGTTCTGGATCGATCCCGAGAGCCCCTACCACCATGCCGTGTTCGCCGAACCGAAGGAATTCATCTTCTTCTGCAACCTGGGCTGGCGTTCCGCCCTCGCGGCGGACATCGCCCAGCAGATGGGACTGAAGACCTGCCATATCGACGGCGGCTTCAAAGCGTGGAAAGCGCTTGGTGGAGAGGTCGCGCAGGGTAAGAAATAATTGAGCCCGCAGTTACCCTCCTTCCACTGGCGTTTGCTGTTTGGGGCGAGAGCCGACCCGCGGATGCCTCGAACTCCTTATCGTGACCGAAGACCGGGGCGTCATAAAACGCCGGCATTTCGCTCATATTGTGGGTGCTTATGATCTCGTCGTCACGACCCCAGATCTTGGAAAACGTTTTCGAGGTCGGGAATGTCCCGCCATTTCTCTCGCTTATCCGGGTAAGGTCTGCCGGTTTTAGCCTCAGACCCTCCGCCAGAACGCCATCACCAATTCCTGTCGCACCATGGCATACCGCGCACTTGTCATCGAACTGCTGACGCCCGGCCTCCACCCCGCCCGCCTGCTGCGCAAGCACATTATCGGCAGGTACCACAAGCAGTAACGCCAACCCGGCACCGGCGACGATTGTTCCGACACCGTGCCTCGTGTGAATACGACGCGCTGCAAATTCAGCTAACAAATTCCTAATCACAATAGATCTCCCCTCGAACGGTCGCCTATGACAATCCTCAGTCCGTAAAGACGTTGCGGCTGACATCCAGAGGACGGCGGGAACCGAATCTCCAAGTCTCCGACTTCGAATGTTTTTGTTTTCGTCGGCAAACTTTGGCCTGTATGCAATGACAATAATTAGTTGTCAATAAGGAAAAATACTTAGCGGGACCGATTGCCCTGTTCGAGATATTGCGCTACGAAAAGGAAATAGCAAACGCAAAACCATAATGACAAGAAGAAGAATCATGCACATCTCTATCGAGAAACCACACGCGGCCGTGTCGGTGGCTGTTAACCTTTTGCTGGTCTCATTGATTTCTCCTGCGCAGCTACACGCACAATACGAACAGTCAGTCATGCCGACCTTCGAGGAAACTCATGCGCAGATCAAGGAGTTGATCCTGGACAAACAGATTCTCCAGAATCACTGGCACAAGATGGACTTTCCCCAGTACAACCACTTTGATGATGCTGTTTGGTCCTTGATTATGTACTCAGGCGACGAGTGCAAGATTACATATCGCCGGAAATTCGAGGTATCGCACAAATCTCAGGAAAGCGTTAAGCCAATCTATGGTGATAAACCGGCGAAAATCATCGGCTACAAGACAGCGAAATTCGATATGGCACAGGTCGAGACCATAGAAATTCACGACTACGGTGACAGCCGGGGCTCTATCCCTTCCGTCGGGATAAGGTTTATCGGCCCAACGGCTGAATGGCAGACAATTGGTGATAAACCAAGAAAAGCTGACCTCTCAAAAGACCCGGTAATGAAAGAGGACAATGCGATCAGCGTATCGGCAAAGGACTCGGAACGAGTTCTCGAGGCTTTCCAGCATTTGAAGGCGCTCTGCCAGACCGATATTGCTGATTAATCGTAATTTGAACGGTACTGAGGGAGAACCTCGATAAGCCCGCGCGAGATAGCGATGCGGCCGATTCAGCCGAAATCGTGCGGCGGGCGCTTGCTATCCGGGCGCGCAATAGTAATCCTTTCAGGTCACAAGCCCTAAAAAGATTTCAAAGCGCACTTCCGGTTCCCGATGCAGCGGTTAAAACACATGGCCTATTGGCCGATCCCGCCCGACCTTTCGCGATCCCATGATTAGCCGCGACAACGCATCTCCCTGGCCGGACGTCGAAGACGCTGCAATTGTTTTCGTGCTGGATGCCCGGGACGACTTCGAAGCCGGGCTATTACGGGACTGGGTGGAATCCAGCAGGCCACAGGACGACCCGGGTTCGGGGTATTCGTTTGTCAAACTCCCGAGGGGCCGTGCGGACGACTGGCTGGCCAGCCTGCGAGAACACGGTGACGCTGTCTGGCTGCAGCCGCTGCGTATCGCCTGGCTCCCGGCGCCGGACAAGCGCCGCGACCGACCCCTGCTGGATCTGTTTCACGGCCGTATCGCCGAACCCGGCAGGACCCGGCGGCGGTGGCTCGCCAAACACCGGCCAGAAAGGCTCGCTTACATCGTGGGTGATGGCGCCTACATCGAGGAAATGCGAACGCGACAGGCCGAGGCCGCCGTCGACGACGATGCGTTTGCGGAATTCGTCACCAACCAGGCGCTGATCGCCCTGGAACGATCGGAGCGCATTTTTCGCGGTGCGCGTTATAAGGTTCCCCGCATCCTGCCCGGCGAGGTTTTCGCAAATGCAGACTTTCGGAACCTGATCGCGAATGTTGCGCAACAGCGCGACCGTCCTGTACGGGATGTGCTGGCGCAAGCCGAACGCTACCTGCAGGAAATGGCGGCAACGCAAACGCCATTCACGCTCGAGATGATAAACGCGTTGTATCGATACGCGTGCCGCAGCCACCACGATTCACGTATCGACGTCGACGAGACGCAGCTGGAACGGGTGGCGGAAATGGTGGCCACGCGCCCCGTCATTTTCCTGATCAGTCACAAGTCGATGCTCGACACGATGGCGCTGTCCCTGGTTCTGTTCGATGCGGATCTTCCGTTACCGCTGACTTTTGGTGGCATCAACCTGAACACACCAGGTCTCGGCGCGCTCGCCCGCCGGAGTGGCATCATCTTCCTGCGGCGTTCTTTCCAGGACAACGAGATCTACAAATCGACGTTTCGCCGTTATATCGACTACCTCATCGAGAAGCGTTTCTCGCTGCTCTGGGCACTGGAAGGAACACGCTCGCGCACCGGCAAACTGCTGCCGCCGCGATTCGGCCTGTTCAATTACGTCTTCGAGTCGATACAGAGGACCCGGCTGTACGACGTGACGTTCGTCCCCGTCAGCGTCGCCTACGACCAGATCACTGAAGTTGAGGACTACTCGATCGAACAGCGCGGCCAGAAGAAAAAGCCCGAGGGAATCACGTGGCCGCTCCGGTTCCTGAGACGTGGCCGGTCACGCGGCCAGATACATCTGCGATTCGGCGAGGGGCTGACAGTCAGGGAACTGGTCGAGCCGGCAGAACTCGAAGCTGGCATCAACGACCGGCGGAAGCAGACGCTCGTCGCGACGCTCGCATTCGAAGTTGCGGTCCGCATGAACGCTGCGACGCCGATCACGGCCACAGCGATTATTACCCTGATCTTGCTTGCCAGTGGCAACCGCGCACAGAGCTTTGCGGAAATCCAGGCGATCGCTCGCGCGGGCGCGGCCCTGATCCGACGCCGGCATCTGGAGATTGTCGGACGCTCGAGTTTTCAGGACGCCGAAGCCGTACTTGCGACGCTCGCCGAACTCCACGAGACCGGCATCGTCAGCTACCTTGACGAAGGTACCGAGCGGCTCTATATGATCAGCCCTGACCAGCACCTCAATGCCGCCTACTACCGCAACACGGCGATCCACTATTTCATTCTCGACGCCTTCGTCGAGATCGCGTTGCTCGACGCGGCCACCGATACCGAAGATCCGGTCGAGGCTTTCTTCATCCGGACGAGCAAACTCAGGGAACTCTTCAAGTTCGAGTTCTACTTTCCGCGGCGAGCGGAATTCCGGGAGGAGATCGAAAAGCGTGTGCGGGAGCGGTTCGGCGATTGGGAAGATATCGTTCGGCGCGACGAGGCCGGCGTGCGCGATTCACTGAACGACGTCCAGCTGCTGGTCGCGCACGGCGTGCTGCGCTCCTTTGTCGACGCCTACCGGATCGTCGCCAGTGTCCTTGTGGCTGCCGGTGCCGATGCCATTGATGGCGAAGGTGATTTCCTCGCGCAATGCCTTAAGACCGGCAAGCAGCAGCTACTGCAGCGGCGCGTGTTCTCGGAAGAGTCGATTTCGAAGTCGCTTTACCAGACCGGCCTGCAGCTCGCGAATTACAGGGGGCTGCTTGCGGCGAACCGTGCGGCAGAGCGCCAGGAATTCCACCGGGAGTTTCGTCGCATCACCAATCGGCTGGATGAGATACTCGCGATTACGCTGGCAAAGGCCGAAGACCGCTAGCCGCTGACGTCTTACACCCCAAGTTTCCGCTTTGCTCTGTCAGAACTGGCCGTACATCTGGTCCGGAGTAAGAACCTTCGGAAAGCGTTCCCGCAACAG
>JAACFA010000048.1 GCA_009937625.1 Gammaproteobacteria bacterium
CTGGCGATCTCTACCCTGCATGCCAATAACGCCAACCAGGCCCTGGATCGCATCATCAATTTCTTTCCGGAGGAACGCCGTAACCAGTTACTGAGTAACCTCTCGACCAACCTGCAGGCTTTCGTCTCGCAAAGGCTGATACCGACGGTCGACGGTAAACGCTGCGCCGCAATCGAAATTCTGTTAAATTCGGGGCGCGTCGCGGACCTGATCAAGCAGGGCGCGGTTACCGATATCAAGGAAGTAATGGAAAAATCGGAAGCCATGGGAATGCGAACATTCGATTCGGCGCTCTATCACCTGTATATTGATGGCAAGATAAGCCTCGATGAAGCACTTAAAAATGCCGACGCCGAAAACAACCTGCGCTTGCGTATCGAACTGGCAGCTAAAGGCTCCGATACGGCCGGGGCTTCCGATGAATCGTTTGGGGGATTGAGCCTGGTCGAGGAACCCGAGGAAGAAGACGAAGAGGATGCAGCCGAGGGTTTAGTCGGGGTTAAAACGCCCGAAGGAGGATAGCCCAGGCCACACAATAAATGATCCAGTTACTATTCCAGCAGCAGTACGTGCTGTTTGTCATTATTTCTTTTGCGCTGATTTTTTCGCTTACCTTCCACGAGTACGGTCACGGCAAAGTGGCTTCGCTGATCGGTGACGATACCGCGGAGCGCGCCGGGCGCCTGACGCTAAACCCCATCCCCCATATCGATCCGCTTGGCCTGCTGATGGTGCTGCTGATCGGGATCGGCTACGCCAAACCGGTACCGGCCGATCCGCGTAAATTCAACACACGCTGGGGTACGCTGCTGGTGGCGGCTGCCGGACCGGGAATGAACCTGCTACTGGCGGTCGTTACGATCAATATCTACGTCCTCGGTTTTAAAATGGGCTTCCCCCTGTTCAAGACCCCCGAAGCCTACGAATTCTTCAAGACCCTGGGGCTGATCAACATGTTGCTGATGTTGTTCAATCTGCTGCCGGTAGGCCCGCTCGACGGCAGTTACATCCTGCCTTACGTGTTGCCGCGGCGGGTGGCACTCAAGTACCTTCAACTCAATCAGCGTTACGGCGCTTATGCGCTGCTGGCCCTGATCGCGCTCAATTTTCTGGGGGTGCCCGTATTCAATACCTTGTGGAGCATCGGTAATACCATGCTGAACCTGGTTATCTTTTTCTAAACCCGACCCGCGCCCGGCAATCAATGGAAGGCTCTTGGCTTGATCAGTTCCGTCGAGATAGCGGACGCCAACCTGGGTCTTGATTTGGGTAATGCCAGCAGATTGGCATTGGGGTCAGGATCGAATACACGTTTCACCAGGATCGAATGCGATTCGTTGACGCGCTGTAACCTCCCGACAACGCAGAGGAAGGGTTGCTGATCGACCTGGCGATAAAAACGGGCGTAGACCTGCGGCGTAAAGGCGAGATTGATGAAACCGGCTTCGTCTTCCAGCGTGACAAACACCATACCCTTTGCCGTCCCCGGGGATTGCTTCACCAGCACCATGCCAAACACGAATACATCCGTATCGGCGGATAATTCGGCCAGGCGGCTGGACAGAGTGAATTTTTCTACCGCTACGGCATATGGCCATTGCTCCCGACGAATGACCTCCGCCGGGTGCTGTTTCAGGCTGGTCTTGAAAGCTCGAAAATCTTTCCGGATCGAGTCGAGCTTGGTTTCCTGACGCCAGTCGATACCGTCTTCGATCGAGTCAAGCATCGGTTTGTAGGGCGCCGCCTCCGCCTGCCACAGTGCAGCCGAGCGTGAATCGCCGAATTCGCCGAACAGGTCGGATGCGGATAGCAGGGTTAATTCGTCCCTCGGCAGCTCGCAGTCGCGCGTGAACTGTTCGAAACTGCTCCAACCACCGGCCCGCTCGCGTTGAATAATGATTTTTTGCACGCTGCTTTCAGCCAGGCCGTTGACCAGGCGAAAACCCAGACGAATCGCATATGACTGCTGACCCGGTGGTTGTTCTAGTTGATGATCCCAGATGGAATGATTCAGCGATATCGGTAGCAGGCGTATACCTTCTCGCCTGGCCGCCTGCAGCAGGGCATGCGGGGAGTAAAATCCCATCGGCTGCGAATTCAGCACCGAGATATAAAATGCCGCCGGGAAGTGGCATTTGAGATAACAGGAAGCATAGGCAATCAGGGAAAACGAAACCGCGTGCGATTCCGGAAAGCCATATTCGGCAAAGCCCTCCATCTGCCCGAGAATCTGTTCGGCAAATTCAGGCTTGACGTCATTTTGCCGCATCCCCTGCTTCAGTTTCTGCAGCAGCGGGTTCAGGTCACGGTTAAAATCCTTGATCCCCCAGGCGCCGATTTTCTTGCGTAATTCATTGGCTTCGCCGGCACTGAAGTTGCCCACCGCGATCGCAATTCGCATCGCCTGCTCCTGAAATATGGCAATCCCCAGCGTGCGCTCGAGTATCGGACGCAGGCGTTCATCGGGATAGGTTACCGGCTCGAGGCCTTCGCGCCGCGCAAGGAAAGGATGAATGACCTTGCCCTGGATCGGCCCGGGCCGGATAATCGCAACTTCGATCACGAGGTCATAAAAGCAGGCAGGTTTGAGTCGCGGCAACATCGACATCTGCGCGCGCGATTCGATCTGGAAGGCACCGATGGTATCGGCCTTCTGGATCATCGCGTAGGTGGGCTTATCATCGTCCGGGATCGAATCCAGTCGCAGGCTCTGCCCATAGTAATGCTGCACATAGTCGAAACATTTTCGAATCGCCGACAACATGCCGAGGCTCAGCACGTCGATCTTGAAAAATCCGAGCGCTTCGATATCTTCCTTGCTCCACTGGATCACGCTGCGGCCCTGCATCGTCGCCGGTTCTTGCGGCAGCAGACGATCCAGCGGCTTATCGGAGAGCATGAAGCCACCGGAATGAATCCCGAGATGGCGCGGAAACCCATGCAGTTTTTCGCTTAGCCGCATCCACAGTTGCCAGCTGATTTTATTGGCGCGCGGATTCTGTTGTTCGTAGTCGTTTTTAAGAGCCAGCACGATATTCTCGGTGCCGGTGCCACGGTAGTAACGGCTCGACGCAATTTTCGACATTTGCCGCAACAGTTTTTCATCGGCCCCAAGCGCCTTGCCAACCGCGCGCAGGGCTCCCTTACCACGAAAGGTAACCACGTTAGCCACCATTGCGGCACGCTCGCGGCCATAGCGCCGGTAGATATACTGGATGACTTCTTCGCGGCGTTCGTGTTCGAAATCGACGTCGATATCGGGCGGGTCACCGCGCTCCATGCTGACAAAGCGTTCAAACAGCAACTCGAACTGGGCGGGATTGACCGAGGTGATGCCAAGCACGAAACAGACGCTGGAATTTGCCGCGGACCCCCTGCCCTGGCACAGGATCTGCTGCTTGCGCGCCCAACTGACGATGTCCCACACGGTCAGAAAGTAATCGGCAAAATTGAGCCGGTCGATCAGGCTTAGCTCATGTTCCAGCTGACCCAGTATTTTCGCGGAAGGCTGGCGACCGAATTTATCCCTGACACCCCGGGCCACCAGTTGCCGTAGATAGGATTGTGCATCATGCCCGGCCGGAATCATTTCCTTCGGGTATTGATAGCCCAGTTGATCGAGGTTGAACTGGCATGACTGGTTTAGCACCTCGGACAAATCCAGCGCTGCCTTGAATCCCGGTATCACCGAGAACAGGCGCTGTAATTCATCGGCTCGATGCAAGCATCGCTCGGCGTTGGGAAACAGGTGTTCGCGGCATTGATCGAAAACGCGGTTGCAGCGAATCGCCTGCAGCAGATCGCTGACACATTTTTGTTGACGATTGTGAAAAAAGACATCCTGGCTCAAAACATACTCGAGCCCGTGGTCGGCGGCCTGTTGTAGCGTCGTCTTGATCCAGCGGTCTTCCGCGGGATGCAGGTGCCGGCTGATGGCGAGAAAATAGCGCCCATCGAAAAGTAACTTCAACTCGGCGTGTCGATCGATGCCCTGGTTGCTGCGAATCGAACCGCGCATGGGCTGGATCGCGATCAGGCCATCGACGCTACTGTTCAACAGTTTTTCCAACGGCAGGTTGGCGTAATCCTTGCCGTCACGATGCGCAAAGCTCAGCAGCCGGTTGAGGTTGGTATAGCCCTGCTGGTTCTGCGCAATCAGTACCAGCGTATCCTGTAGCAGTAGCGGTAGATCATGATCACGCTGTAGATGGATTTCAGCGCCGTAGTTCAGTTTTAGCCCGTTATGCCGGTGCTGCTGTTTGAGGTATTCGAGTTCACGGTAACAGCGCGCCAGCCCATAGGCGCCATCGAAATCGTTAATGCAAAGCGACTGGTAGCCGAGCCGGCAGGCGCGCTCGATCAAATCCCGCGGGTGCGACGCGCCCTGCAGAAAACTGAAATTGGTCTTGCATAACCATTCATTGTAATTGCTGAACATGGCAGGAACCGGTGCAGGGAATCTCTGTCAAGACGGGATGACCTGCCCTAGCAAAACTCGCCCTGTTTGAACCAGGCACCATCCTGGGTGCGGTAGACCCAGCTCGAGCGGCCGTGCCGGTCCTTCAGGATAAAGTAATCACGTATCGATTGCAGCGCATCCTCGCCCAGCCACCACTGGTTCGCGTTGCGCTCGAGAAAAAACTTCTGCATGCGGCCCGGATTCTCGATCGGCTGCGCGGATTGATAATAAAACAGGGGCTTGTTACTGGCGCCGCATGACCAGGGGTAATGATCGAAATCCGCCTGCTGAAAATCGCCCACCGCAACGGCACTGAAGGATTGTTCGGGGAAAAAGCAGGCGTCCGCGTGATAACACTCGAAGGCCAGCGGCAACTTGTTTTGTAAGGCCTTGACGCGTTGATAATCGATTTCATCTGCCTGCTGTGCGAACAGATCCCATAATAATGGCGCCAGCATGACACGTTCACGGACTTCGATTCGCCAGCAGATAAAAGGCATGCTTTCCGGCAAATCGAGATCGCTGTCGCGTGCCTGCAGCTGCTGCATCAGGGCATCATAAATATACCTGGCCTGGTAGAGCGCGGTATCGAATCCCGGCCGGTCCCGGTGCAGTGAATAGGGGTGCCGAAACGAGAGATCTACCGTTACTCTCTGCTGATTGAACAACGTGATCTCCCAGCACATGCGATTGATGTGCTGTGTTTCGTCGTGCTTGAATTGATCGCATAAACGCTCGAGGTCCTCGCGCAGCAAGACCTCGATACAAGACCACTGGTTGACTGGATACTCGAGATCGCGCTTGACCGCGGGTATCGGTTCCTGCCGCAGCGATACCCACGGAAAAGACTGTAACTCGCTGCAATCGGTAAAACTCCAGCGCCAGATCATTCCGAGCCACTTGCCGAAGCGACGCTGGATCGAATTGGCGTCCGCCGCATGCATCTCATGGGGATTGGCAACGCCGATACGCTCGATGAAACGCCGCATCTGGGCCTGGCGCGCGCGGAAAGCATCCTCGCGAAAGCCTCTGATGTTAAGCGCCTGCAAATGCCGCGCCAGCAGAGCCTGGGGATTGAACCAGCACTCCCAGTCCAGGGTTTTGTAGATATTGCGATCGAGCCGACCCTGCAGCAGGTAAAGACCCTGCGTCCGATGCCTCAAGCGATAATCCAGGTACAGCAGGCACTGCCAGGGGTGTTGGCCGAACACGGCAACATAATCGGTCCCGTAATGATGGCGCAATAACGGGTCGAATAGCTCGACTAGCTTACAACGCAGTTTTTTTTTCTGCTCGAGCCAGAAAGACCTGCAGGTATCGAGTCGGGATAGAAATATCCCCTCACCCCAGCGCATTACCGTTGGTGACAGCGCGAAGGGATTGCCCGAATCCGGGCAGTAAATAGCCGCGTAGGCTGGGAACTCCCCCTGCGCGGATAGCTCCGCCAGATCTATGACCCTGGTCTGCATCTCAGTTGTAAGACCCATGTTCCTCGGCCACGGCACGATAGGGCAAGGTAATCCTGCCGCTCGTTGGACCCTTGATCAGTTGCAATGAAAACGAGCGTTTGCCGCTTTGCCAGGTATTGATCCGCAGGCTGGCGTGCGGATTACCGTTTTTCTGACTCAGGAAGTAGTGCCGAATCAGAAATATGATCTGGCCCTGCTGGCGTGCCTGCTGGCTGACGAAGGCCATATCGCCGGCGCTGAACCTGCGTGGCGCGTCGATGATAATGCGCTTGAAAGTGTCTTCCATGAAAACCGGGCGCAACTCCCTGACCGGGCTGTCGGAGCAAATAAAGAACAACCGCTGCAGGTCGACGCCATGGCTGATCCAGCTCGAGGCAAAAACGCCGAGACCGTGGTGATGATAAATCCACAGGCTCAGTGGAATCTGCTGCTTGAGCAACTGCAACGGGATCAGGCGGCCGTTCATGCCGGGCGGGATACCCCACTCGACCAGGTCGCCGGGCCTGATCTGCGTGAAGCATTCGTCCAGGGCTTCGATACCCGAATGCAGTGCCTGCGGCTGATTTTGCAGCTGTTGCTTGAGCGCGCGCGCGGATTGCAGCTGCTGCTGAATCGAATGGTCGGTAAATTGCGCAGGGAGTGATGCCATGACGGTTAACCCGGGTTTATACCTTGCGGATAATCCCGACCAGCTTGCCGAGAATCTCGAGCTGGGCAGCTGGCACGAGACGTACCGGATGTTCGGGATTCGAAGACAACAGCCGCGCCTGATCACCCTCGAGTTCGACCCGTTTGAGCGTAATCTCATCCTCGATTCGCAATGCGAGGATATCGCCCTTGTTGCCCTCCTGCTGACGCTTGATCATCGCGATATCCCCATCGGCTACCGAATCACCCGACATACTGTCGCCGATGACGCGCAGCGCGAGAATATCGCCGCCGCCAAAAAAATCATGGGTCACCGAAAACGATTCACGCGATTCATCGAATACGGGTAGCGGCGCGCCGGCGGGAATTCGCGCGATCAGGTCGAAAGACTCGCCGCGGTCATGCCATTCATCCGCCAGCATGTAGTCCGACACGCGTTGCGAACGCTGCCGGATATAACCCTTCTTTTCCAGCGCCTTCAGGTGGAACCGGGCCGTGGTATGCTGAAACCCGAACCGCGTCGCGATATCGCGTAACGACGGAAACGGCCGCCCCTCCCGGATTGCCTGGCGGGTATAGTCGTAAACCTTCTGCTGGATGTCGGTGAGCGATTCCATGCGATGAATATAATATATAACACCGTTGTATGCAACAGTGTTACATTATGCTGTAGAATATGAAAGCAATATGCGACCGGACCTTCCCGAAACCTACTACCTGGACAACGTACTGACCCTGTTCGAACACGTTCGCCGGGTTTACGCGGATATTATCGAACCCGGCCAGGCCGAATTCCTGGCCGCCTTCGACGGTCTCGGCCCGGACGCGCAGAAACTGTGCATTCGCCTGCTCAACCGCAGTCACGAATGGTTCCGTGCCAGCAAGCTGAATTATCGCGAGATCGACAGCATCGAGGACGCGCTGGCGGAACTGGCACGGGCCGGTTTCATCGCGCTCGATGGCGAAATCGATTATCCAACCCTGTTATCCGTTTTCACCAAACCCGAACTGCTGGCCTGCGCCGCAGACCGCTCCGGGCTCGATAAGCTGCGGCGCGAAGAACTCGAAGCAGTCCTGCTGGAAAGAGACGATGCCACCTGTTTCGAGGCACTTGTAGATAGCGACACCCTGATACAGGTGCTGCGGCGTGACGACTATCAAGTCTGCCAGATGTTGTTTTTCGGCAACCTCAATCAGTCGATGACCGATTTCGTGCTGCGCGATCTGGGACTGTACCAATTCGAAAGCTATAGCATCGACCAGGATCACCGGCCTTATCGCACTACCTTCGAAATCCAGCAACACTGGCTGCTTTACCAGCTCGAGGCGCTGTTTCAGCTGGCCGACGTTTCCGACCCGGCGCGGCTGCAGGAAATCAGGGACACGATCCCCCGCGACATCGAAACCCATGCTCCCGCGCATCGTAAATGCGAACGCCTGCGCTACGAAATCGCGCGCCAGTTCGAGCGCCTCGGCGACCTCGATAGGGCGCTCGAGCTTTACCGGCAATGCCAGCTGCCGCCGAGCCGCGAGCGCATCGCACGGATCCAGGACAAACTGGGGAATCATCGCCAGGCATTCGAGGATTGCCTGCGGATCGTCGATCAACCGCTGAATGACGATGAAGTCCAGTTCGCCTGCATGTTCGCCACCCGCCTGGCCAGGCGTCATCGGTTCGAGCTGCCGCGGCAGGTCGAAAAGAATCACGTCGACCATCAGCCCGAGATCGTCGAGCTCGAGCTCGAGCAACACGACTCGGTCGAAGTCGCGGTCGCCGAGTACTACGACCGGCTGGATAACGCCGAAAGTTGCCATTACCTCGAAAACAGCCTGTTCAACGGCGTGCTTGGCCTGCTTATCTGGGACGTTGTTTTCGCCCCTTTGCCGGGAGCGTTTTTCAACCCGTTTCAATACCGCCCGAGCGACTTTTATACGCCCGACTTTTGCCACGATCGCGAACAGTTACTGGCGCAAACCTGGGACTCGATATCCAGCACCGCGGACATTCGACGTATCGTAAGAAAGCGCTGGCAGCAAAAACTCGGATTGATGAATCCACTCGTCAACTGGCAGCATCTCAACCTTGAAATCATCGAAGTCGCGCTGGAACGGATCGAGTTTGCGCACTGGCGTGCCGTGTTCGACCGTATCCTGCACGACCTGCGCAACAACCGGGCGGGCTTCCCCGACCTGGTACATTTTCCGCCGTCCGGCGGCTACTGCCTGATCGAGGTCAAGGGCCCGGGCGACAGCCTGCAGAAAAATCAGCAACGCTGGATGCAGTATTTTCAACTGCACTCCATTCCGCATCGGCTCGCCAGGGTGGCATGGCGGACAAGCTGAAACTCGGGGTACGCGAGCTGGTCGAGTTCTGCTGCCACAGCGGCGACCTCGGCGGCGCCAACAGCCCGGGAGTCAAGGCAATCGAGGGCCTGCAAACGCACCAGAAAATTCAGCAGCGCTACCGCGGCGAAGCCGAGTCCGAAGTCGCGGTTAAATGGTGCAGCCGCAGCGACGACATCGAGGTCGAGCTCGGCGGGCGCATCGACCTGTTGTTCGCAGGCGAGACACCGCCACGCATCGAGGAAATCAAGACCGTGTACGCGCAGCTCGCGGAAGATGGGGAAGACACGGTGCACTGGGCCCAGCTCAAGTGCTATGGCGCCTGCTACGCGCGCGAGCATCGACTGGAAGAGGTCAGGCTCAGCCTGAACCTGGTCAACCTGTTTTCACGGCACGAACAGCGTTACGAAAAAGTTTATCCGACCAGCGCGCTCGAAGCTTTTGTCGAGGATACGCTGCGTCATTACCTGCGCTGGCACCGGCTGGTCGAGGCCCAGCGGCAGATCACCCGGCAACAGGCGCGGCAGTTGGCGTTCCCGTTCGCCGAGTTTCGCAACCAGCAGCGCCATTTCGCCGCCGAAGTTTACCGCGCGGTGGTAAACCAGCAGCGCTTGATGGTCGAAGCCCCGACCGGGTCAGGCAAAACCATCAGCACCCTGTTTCCCGCGCTCAAGGCCATCGGCGAGGACCAGTGCGACCAGGTCGTCTACCTGTCAGCCAAGGTCTCGGGGCAACAGCAGGCGGTTGCCGCCATCGAGCAGATGCAAACCGATGTTTCCTACCTGCTAATCCAGGCCAAGGCGCGCAGCTGCCCCTGCAATTTCGATGACAGCGAAGTCGACGACGAGGGCCGCTGCCGGCGCTGCCTCGGATTCTTCGAGCGCCTGCCGGCGGCGCGTGAAAAACTGCTGCAGTTACGCAAGCTCGACGTAGCCTGCGTCCAGGCGATTGCCGCCGAGTTCGAATTGTGCCCGTTCGAGCTTACGCTGCAAATGTTGCCCTGGGTCGAGGTCGTAATCTGCGACTTCAACTACGTGTTCGATCCGCTGGTGCAGCTCGGCTATTTCCGTGCCGACCAGCGCCGCAAACTGCTGTTGATCGACGAACTGCACAACCTGGTGGACCGGGCCCGCGGCATGTATTCGGCCAGCCTTGCCCGGCGCCAGATAAAACAGGCGTTAGCGGCTGACAACAGCCGCCAGATCTCTGCGGCGCTTAAATCGCTGCAGCAGGCGCTCGATCGCCATCTGCGCGGGCAGGAGCAGGACGAATCGATCTCGCAAGAGGTGCCCAAGGAATTGCTGCAGGCATGCCTGCGTTTCAGCGAAAAGCTGGGCTTCGATTTTTTCACCGACAAACACATCGCTCCTGAAACTCTCGACCTGTCCAAGGAGATTTTTCGTTTTCAGAGCATCTGTCAACTGTTTGCCCGCCATCACCGCGCTCTCGGCTACAGCCCGCTGGCGGCACGCTCGACGCGGCTGCTGTGCCTGAACGCTTTCGAATACCTGCGGGAATGCTACCCGCTGTTCCAGGCGGTTTGTGGATTTTCCGCGACGCTGTCCCCGCCCGCCTATTTCCAGCAGGCGCTGGGACTCGAACAGGATTGCAAAAGCCTGGTGCTCGAATCCGTATTTCCTGCCGACAACCTGCGGGTCTGCATCGGCGATTATGTCGATACGCGCTACCGCCAACGCGAGCATCATATCGACGCCATCGGCGATTCGATCGCCGCCAGTTATCGTGCCCGGCCCGGCAACTACCTGGTATTCTTTTCCGCCTATCACTTCATGCAGCAGGTACATGAAAACTTCACCGCTCGCTACCCACAGATCGAGACCCTGTTGCAGCAACGTGAAGTAGACGAAGCGGCACAGCAACGTTACCTCGCCAGTTTTTTCGAGGGCGACAGGCGTATGGGGTTCGCCATCATGGGCGGCCGCTTTGCCGAAGGTATCGACTACCGCGGCAATGCCCTGATCGGCGCGATAATCGTCGGCCCGGGCCTGCCGCAGGCGAACAGCGAACAGCTGTTGATTCAGCAGGATTTCGAAGCGCTGCAGCTCGATGGCTTCGACTACGCGTTTCGCTTTCCCGGGCTGATTCGGGTCAAGCAAAGCGCCGGGCGCGTGATACGCAGCGAACAGGATCGAGGCGTCGTGGTGTTGCTCGACCGGCGCTTTCGACAGGCCGGCTACCGACAGCATCTGCCACGGAACTGGAATCCCCGCTATTGCCACAACCCCGAATCACTGGAACAATCGCTGACAGAGTTCTGGCATGCCAGGGAGGAAACCGATGCCGAAGATTGATATTCGACAGGCCGATATCACCAAACTCGAAGTCGACGCCATCGTCAACGCGGCGAATACCGAGTTACTCGACGGCGCTGGTGTTTGCGGTGCGATCCACCGCGCCGCCGGACCGGAGCTGCTGGCCGAGTGCCAGACCCTGGGCGGATGCGACACCGGCGACGCCAGGATAACCGAGGGATACCGGCTGCCGGCGCGTTACGTGATCCACGCGGTGGGGCCAGTGTGGCAGGGTGGCGGCCACAATGAAGCCGAACTGCTAGCGAGCTGTTACCGCAAGAGCATATTGCTGGCGGAAGAGCGCGGGCTCTCCAGTATTGCCTTCCCGGCGATTTCCTGCGGAATTTACGGCTACCCGATCAACCAGGCCGCAACCATCGCTATCGAGTCAACGCTGCAGACGCTCCATCAATGCGAGCATGTCGAGGAAGTAATATTCGCCTGTTTTTCCGACGACATCGAGGCGGCGCTGATCCAGGTCGCTTCGCACCACGCCCTTTGACCTGGAGTAACGGCGCACGCGGGTTCTCGCTCCGGGTCTATTCAGATCCCCATCTTGGAGTAAACGCTATCCAGCTTGTCCTGCATGCTTTGCTCGCGATCGGTACGGGTACCGACCCGCAGCGTGCTGTTGCAGCGCGGCGCACCCATTTCATGCATTTTTTCGTGGCATTGCCTGACCGCCGCCATGACCTTGTCCCACTCGCCCTCGACGTTGGTACCCCAGGAATGCATCTCGTGGCTCAGGTTGGCGGCCTCGAAAATGCGCTGGCACTCGACCACGTACTCCGAAACCGAAACGCCGACGCCCATCGGCACAACGCAGATATCGACTAACACTTTCATGCGGGTGTTCCTCTAACTCGAAAGCCCGTGATGATACCGCAAAACACCAACCTGTTCGGCGCCGATTTCCGAAGCAGAGGGCGGCGCGCAGCTAGTCGTAGCCGGTCAATTCCATGTAGCCGATCCCGGCCGGAGCCCCGGTCTCGTCTTCGACCAGCACCACCCCCTCCCAGTAGGGGATAGTCGTCTCCATCCATTGCTGATCGTACAGCGGCCTGATGCGCCAGCGTCGCCGCGGTTCTGCAAGCCCCAGCTGCCATTCCAGGGGCAGCCGGCGCGAACGTTTGTCGCCGGTCTCGATCTCGCGGCTCTGGGTCGATTTCAGGTCGATTGCATTGCGCTCCAGCGGCCGGCTGCCGCCCGACGGTTCGATCCAGTTGCCGCTGAGCCAGTGATCGCCGTCATCGTGCCGCAGCTGGTAAACCACCAGCTTATGGCCGTCGTCGAGATGTAGTGAAAACCAGTCCCAGCCCTGCTGATTGGGTGCCAGCGCCTGTGAACTCCACTCGCGGTCGAGCCAGCCCTTGCCGCCGAGTGAGATCTGATCGGTCCCCTGACTGACGAAGCCACGAGCCTGGATATGCGGCTGGCTGTAGTAATAACTGGCCTGCCCCTGCGCTGATTTCTGGCTGTAACCGTCGATCCCGTTGGCAACCGGTTCGCCGCTAGCCTCGAGTTGCAGGCTGATTTCACGATCGCCTACCGTAAACCTGAGTTCGGCCGGAAACAGCGCCGCAGCGCTGGAACGCCACTGCCAGTCATCCATCCAGGCATCGAAGTAACCATCACGCTCGATGTCGGTTACCCCGGCTTGACCGATACCGCCGCGGGCGAAACGCTGCTCGTGAAAATGACCGTCCGGCGTAGTGAGAGCCGCATGCGCCATCCACATCTGGCTGCTTTGCCAACCATCGAGGCCGGCCTGCGGCGGGCTCAGGGCCTGGCGAAACAGCGTCCACTGCAGCCCCCAATGTCGTCCCCGGGGATCGGTAAGGTTGGCGGTCAGGTACCACCATTCGATTCGGTAATCCGGGTGCGGCGCATGATCGCGCGGGAACTGGAGGCTCTTACCCGGGGTAACCTGGGCAAACCCGAGACCCTGGTCGCGCAGACCGCCGAGCACATCCTGCGCCGCCGGCGCCGGGCTCAACAGCAGGCTGCCGAGCAGGATTATCAGGCGTCTCAAACCGTTTCTCCAAGCTGGGCCAGCGCCTGCGGCATCTTGCGGCGCCACTGGAAAGATACCAGCAACAGGGTCAGGCTACAGATCACGATAACCACGCCGGCAAGCTGCAGCGCCGGCATAAACTCCCACACCAGCGGCATGCTCCAGCCAAAACTGATGATATTTAGCTTGTAGATCAGCACCCAGCTCAGCAAGGCTCCGAGCGGGATCGAAATCAGCCAGGCGATCGCGCAGAAAATCAGCAACGGGGTCGCTACCAGCAACAGCTGTTCGCCCTGGCGCAGACCTAGCGCGCGCCATTGCGCGAACTGCGGCAGGCGTTCCTGCAGAATGGCAAGCAGCGACGCCAGCAGCGCGATCGCCGCTACGATCATCGTCAGCACGTTCATCGCCGCGGTAATTGCGAAGGTGCGATCGAAGATACCGACCGACAGCTTGCGCACCTGCGCCTGCGAGATCCAGTCCCCCGGCTGCGCGCCGAGCGCCTGCAGAGCCGCCTCGGCCTGTCGCATCGAGTCGGCGTTATCCTGATTCAGCCAGAGCGCAATACCGCGCGAATAGTAATTTTCCCAGTTGCTCGCTACCTCCTGGTCCGGCAGGTAGAACTGGAAGTACGGGTTGCCATAGTCGTAAAAAACACCGACCACTTCGTACTCCTGCAAACCGTTATCGGACTCCAGCCCGACTCGATCCCCCGGCTCTACCCCGGCGAGGAAATGGACCTGCTCATTGATCAGCACCTTTCCTGCCTGCTCGCGCCAGGCCTGCAGCGCCAGGCTGGAGCTGTCACCCTGCCAGCGCGACAGCGGCAATGCCAGGCTATCGGGAGCGTCGGGATCGATGCCGCGCACCAGCGTCGGGCGTCCGCGCCAGCGGGTGTTGATACCGATGCGATGGTGGCTGTCGACCAGCCAGGATGCGTTCGACGCTGAGGTTTGCAGCTGCTGTATATCCAGCCGCGGGGCGCGCAGGTAGATATCGGCGCTCTGACGCACTTCCAGCCAGCCGACAAAGGCATCGCGAAAACTGTCGACCAGGGTGCCAACCCCGAGGTTCGCGGTCAGCGCCAGCAGCAGGGCCATCATGGCACTGCGAAACGCGGGCAGTTGCGACCAGCCGTCGCTGACCATCCAGCGCATTGTCAATCGTTCGCGAGGCACCAGCCAGGCCGCCAGGCGCAGCCCGCCGGCCAACAGCAGGGGCAGCGTCCAGGCGGCCGCAAACAACATCAGGCCCAGCACGACGAATCCCTGGGTGACGCTCGAGATGCGCCCGTAGGCCAGCACGGCAATCAGCGCCAGCACCAGCGCGGTCAGCGCCAGCCGGCGGCGCGCGATCGCCTCGTCCTGCTGCTGTCTTTCGCTGCTGCCGGATTCCAGGCTGGATTGCTGCAGTTGCCGGTAAAGCGGCCAGCCAAGCGCCCAAACCAGGCCCAGCAAGGTAATGCCCCAGGCCTGGACCAGGGTCTTAGCACTGAGACCGAGCTCGGCCTCGACGGTTGCCGAGTACAGGCTTTGCAGGCTGGCGCCGAGGCCCGGCAGCAGCGCGTGCGCCAGCAGGATGCCGAGGGCGAAACCGAGCGCGGCCCCGAGCAGGCTCCACACCAGGGTCTCGAGCAGAATCGCGGTAAACAACTGATGCGTCGCACATCCCATCAGGCGCAAATCGAGCAGCGTCGCGCGCCGATACCACAGCGAAAATCGCACCGCGTTGAACACGATGAACAGGCCGACCGCGAACGACAGCAGGCTCATCGCGGTCAAATGGCTGTGCAGGGATTCGGTAAGTTCCTGCAGGTCGATGTGCTGCTGGTTCTCCACCAGTTCGAGGTGGGCGGGAAGGCTCGCGGCGAGCCGCCGGTAGTCGCGCTGGCTTATCGACCCCACCGCGAGGTAACTGAAGCGATCGCTGCCGGACAGCGCCATGGCCGCGCCGATATCGAGCAACACCTGCCGCCCCTGCTGTTCACGCGCCTGAATCAATGCCGGCGGTAATAGTCTGCCATCGCGCAAGCGCAGCTGCTCGCCCTGCTTCAGCCCCAGCTCATCGGC
>JAACFA010000049.1 GCA_009937625.1 Gammaproteobacteria bacterium
CCTCTTCCTTGACGCCTAATTGTTCTGCAACAATTTTTTTCACACGTTCTTCAACAGAGCTCATTTTAAGAGTTTCTCCTGGTTAATAAATCGATAACTAGTTAAGGGGCGATATTGTATTGAAAAGCCGGTTTAGTTGCCACAACTGTCTAAAATTTTTTTCGGCATATAAATTGATTAAAAATCAATTAGTTATAGTAATTTTCAGCAGTTTTTGCCTACGGCATATACATTCCGCCATTGACGTGAATGGTCTCCCCGGTGATATAAGCAGCAGCCGGAGAGGCCAGAAATACAACCGCCGCCGCAACTTCTTCGGCCGAACCGAGTCGCCCCAGAGGTATCTGTTTCGCCAGCGCTGCTCGCTGTTCCTCGGGCAATTCACGGGTCATGTCGGTGTCTATGAATCCAGGCGCGACGGTGTTGACCGTGATGCCCCGGGAACCGATTTCGCGTGCCAGGGATTTAGCGAACCCGAGCAGGCCTGCCTTCGCCGCGGCGTAATTGGTTTGACCGGGATTGCCGGTAGCCCCGACCACCGAGGAAATATTAATAATGCGGCCGCCGCGCTTTTTCATCATGGGCCGCAGTACCGCCTTGCTCATGCGAAACACCGAGCTGAGATTGGTATTGATGATTTCCTCCCACTGCTCGTCCTTCATCATCATCAGCAGCGTGTCGCGAGTAATACCGGCATTGTTTACCAGGATATCGGGCGAGCCGAATTCCTCGGTGACCTGTTTCATACAGGTCGCGACCGAATCCGATTCGGCAACATTTAGCACCATGCCTTTGCCCGTGACCTTATTCTCTGCAAAGGCTGCGGAAATACTGTCGGCGCCCGACTCGCTGGTTGCGGTCCCGATAACCGTGGCATGTTGCGTACCCAGCGCCAGCGCGATGGCTTTTCCGATACCCCGGCTGGCGCCGGTTACGAGCGCGACTTGATCGCTTAACATCTCAGTTCTCCCCTATTGATTGATTCGTGCTGGCCAATCGATGCGTCGGGTTAGTCCGGTCAATACCTTACCCGGGCCGCATTCAATCAAGCCTCCTACTCCTTGTTGCTGCATCGAATTAACGCTCGCTACCCACTTGACTGGCTGGTAAAGCTGCAACTGCAATTTTTCGCGTATTTCATCGACTGAATCGGCAATGGTAGCGCTTTGATTGTGGATAATCGGTACTCGCGGCATCTCAATTGTAATCGAATCGAGTTCCTCAGCCAGTAGTTGAGCCCCGCTCTTCAATAATGAACAATGACACGGCACACTCACCGGTAGCTCACGGACGAGCCTGGCGCCTAGCGCCCGTGCCTGCTCTCTTGCGGCGTCGACGGCGGCGGTTTCGCCGGCGATAACCACCTGCCCCGGGGCATTAAAATTGACGGCTTCGACCACGCCGCAATCTACTAGCGAACAGGCCTTGATAACGTCTTCATCGTCAAGCCCGATGATGGCCGCCATCGCGCCCTCGCCGGCAGCAACGGCGTTTTGCATTAATTCACCGCGCCGCGCAACCAGCCTGACCGCATCCGCGAGATCGAGACTGCCGGCGCAGACCAGCGCGGTATACTCGCCGAGGCTATGTCCCGCCATTAGCGTCGCGGCGGGCATCCCTGCCTGCGCACTGGCTATTCGCCAACATGCGACGCCGGCACAGAGCATCGCCGGCTGGGTCACCATGGTGTTATTGAGCTGCTCTTCCGGCCCCTCGCTGACCAGCGCCCACAGGTCGTAGCCGAGACTGGAAGAAGCCTGTTCGAAGATATCGATAACGGTCGCCTGGTGATCGTCCCAGGCAGTCATCATACCGACCGATTGTGATCCCTGGCCGGGGAAAACATAGGCGTATTTAGTCATGGTTTAGAAAGTCGTATGAAAAACACCGGGATATTACCACAGGGTGTGGACCAGAGGTCACTCACTCTATTGATATACCCGGCAAATAATGGATAATGGCGCGCTTTATACAACGAGCTAGAACATGCCAAAAGGCGATCACATCGAGATGCGCGGGGTAGTCAAGGAAACCCTGCCGAACACCATGTTTCGTGTTGAACTGGAAAACGGACATGTGGTGACGGCACACATCTCTGGAAAAATGCGCAAACACTACATTCGTATTCTAACCGGAGATACGGTTACCGTAGAGTTGACGCCTTACGATCTGACCAAAGGCAGGATTACGTTCCGCGACCGTTAAGCGGCTAGTTTACCGCAGCGCTTTCCTTGGTCTTGCCTGTCTGGACCACTTCGCAGTGCAGCTTGTCGTTCTCGATATCGATTTTCACCCGGCCACCGTTGGTGAGCCCGCCGAATAGCAGCTCGTTCGCCAGCACCTGCTTGATCTCATCCTGAATAACCCGCGCCATCGGGCGCGCGCCCATCTTCGGATCGTAGCCTTTCTCGGCCAGCCAGCGCCGCGCCGCATCGCTGACGGTCATGCTGACCTTTTTGGCTTCGAGCTGTGATTCGAGTTCGATCAGGAACTTGTCGACCACGTTCAATATGACGTTGGTGTCCAGTGCCTTGAACTGGATGGTGGCATCGAGCCGGTTTCTGAATTCGGGGGTAAAGGTTTTCTTGATCGCTTCGCCCGCATCCAGCGTGTGGTCCTGCAGCGTGAAGCCCATCGATGCGCGGCTCATCTGCTCGGCGCCCGCATTGGTGGTCATCACCAGTATCGTGTTGCGAAAATCCGCTTTACGCCCGTTGCTGTCGGTCAGCGTGCCGTTGTCCATCACCTGCAGCAGCAGGTTGAAGACGTCGGGATGCGCCTTTTCGATTTCGTCGAGCAGCACTACCGAGTGCGGGTGCTTGTTGAGCTCCTCGGTCAACAGGCCGCCCTGGTCGTAGCCGACGTAACCCGGGGGCGCTCCGATCAGTCGCGACACCGTGTGGCGTTCCATGTACTCGGACATGTCGAAGCGGATCAGTTCGATCCCCATGATCTTGGCAATCTGGCGGCAGACTTCGGTCTTACCGACACCGGTCGGTCCCGAGAACAGGAACGAACCCACCGGCTTCGATTCGCGACCCAGCCCCGAACGCGACATCTTGATGGCCGCATCCAGCGCCTTGATCGCTTCGTCCTGGCCGAACACCACGCGTGACAGGTTCTTGCCCAGGTTTTTCAGCATATCCAGGTCGGAGGTGCTCACCGTGTTCGCCGGAATGCGGGCGATCTTGGCCACGATATTCTCGATATCGTGAATGCCGATCGTTTTCTTGCGCTGTTTGGGCGGCTGCAGCCGCCGCTGTGCACCCGCTTCGTCGATGACGTCGATCGCCTTGTCGGGAAGATGACGGTCGTTGATGTAACGTGACGCCAGCTCGGTCGCTTTGCGCAGCGCCTGCAGCGTGTACTTGACGTTATGGTGCTCCTCGAAGCGCGACTTGAGCCCCTTGAGGATAAGATAGGTTTCCTCTGTGCTGGGTTCGGGAACATCGATCTTCTGGAAACGACGCGCCAGGGCGCGATCCTTTTCGAAGATACCGCGGAATTCGGTGTAGGTGGTTGAGCCGATGCACTTTATTTCGCCGCTGGCCAGTACCGGCTTGATCAGGTTGGATGCATCCATAACCCCACCGGAGGCCGAGCCCGCACCAATTATGGTATGGATTTCGTCGATGAACAGGATCGATCCCGGTTCTCGCTTGAGTTGCCCGATGACGGCTTTCAGACGTTTTTCGAAATCCCCGCGATACTTGGTGCCGGCAACCAGAGCACCAAGATCGAGCGCGTATACCGTGCTCTCGAGCAGTACCTCGGGCACTTCTTCCTCGACGATCTTGCGCGCCAGGCCTTCCGCGATCGCGGTCTTGCCTACCCCGGCCTCGCCCACCAGCAACGGGTTGTTTTTACGGCGTCGGCAAAGCGTCTGGATGATGCGTTCGATTTCTTGGTCGCGACCGATGAGCGGGTCGATCTTGCCGGAGAATGCGAGCTCGTTCAGATTGGTGGCGAACTTTTCCAGCGGGTTAGAATTCTCCTGGTCACCCGGCAACGCTTCGGCATCATGAGTGAAGCTCTCTTCCTCGGCCTCGTCGTTGACCCGGGTAATGCCGTGCGACAGGTAATTTGTAACATCCAGGCGTTCGATATTATGCTTGTTGAGCAGGTATACCGCGTGAGAATCCTGCTCGGAAAAAATAGCGACCAGCACGTTGGCTCCGGAAACCTCTCCGTTTCCGGATGACTGGACGTGAAATAATGCGCGTTGCAGTACCCGCTGGAATCCGAGCGTCGGCTGGGTATCGCGGTCTTCGTCGGCCATTAGTAACGGCGTATTCTGGTCGACGAAAATTTCGAGTTCTGTTTTGAGCAGCTGCACGTCGGCGCCGCAAGCCTCGATAACCGCGGTAGCGGCGTCGTTTTCGGTAAGCATCAACAGTAAATGCTCAACAGTAATAAACTCATGACGTTTTTCATTGGCGTCATGGAATGCTTTATTGAGTGATTGTTCCAGTTCTTTGTTCAGCATAATTCCGGCTTACGGCTAAAGGGGCTCGAATCTTAAATATAGTCGATTTGACCTTGAATGTGATCTAAATGTTCAACGTAATTCTATTACAAATCGCGGATCGATATCTCAGCTTTCTTCCATGTCGCACAGCAGTGGGTGCTTGTTTTCACGGGCATAGCTGTTGACCGCGGTGACCTTGGTTTCGGCGATGTCGCGGGTATAAATACCGCAAACCCCTTTACCGGTCTTGTGCACGTTAAGCATGATGCGGGTGGCGTTTTCCCGGTTGTGTCCGAAAATGGCTTCCAGCACGTGTACGACGAATTCCATCGGCGTGTAATCATCGTTCAGCAGGACGACCTTGTATAGCGGCGGTTTCTTCAGCTTGGGCTTGGTTCGCTCCAGCAGAAGTGTGTCGTCATCGTCACTGCCTAAACGCTTGTCTGACATGATTATGGGCTTTTTCATAAACTAAAACTATAAGTTAATGTCGGGGTTGAAATAATTCAAGGCTTGGCTATCATTTATTTTGTGTCAGTGGGCGAGAAATAGGGCCAAACACCTCGGTTATATGGGCAGTTAACATAGGATTTTTCGAACACGACTAGCCTTATTTCAGGTTCAACGATAGTACGAGCAAGAGGATGAGACATGGCTACGGGGACAGTCAAGTGGTTTAGCAATGTGAAGGGTTACGGATTCGTAAATACGGACGACGATAAGGACCAGGATATATTTGCTCATTTCTCTGCGATCGAAATGGATGGTTATAAGAAGCTCACCTCCGGCCAGAAAATCGAATTCGAGATCGATGAGGGCCCCAAGGGGTTGCAAGCTCAAAATATCCGATCGATTAGCAGTTGACCATGGAACTAACTGAAAAAATCTGGTCTTAGCATTCAGTAATTACCTTCCTCGGATTCGAGGAATATTAAATGAGCCGGCCGCAATAATTGCGCCGGCTATTTTTATTCCCCTCGTAAATTATGTTGTATAATCCCGCGACTAAGAATAATGCGTGATCTACAGGGGACACCATGAGTTACCAGCATATCAAGATACCCGCCGAAGGCCAGGCGATTACCGCCAACCAGGATCTAAGCCTCAATGTTCCGGATAACCCGATCATACCCTATATAGAAGGCGACGGTATCGGGATCGATATCTCGCCAGTTATGATCAAGGTAGTCGACGCCGCCGTCGAAAAAGCTTACCAGGGCGCTAAAAATATCGCCTGGATGGAAATTTTTGCCGGTGAAAAGGCGACTTCGATATATGGCGAGGACGACTGGTTGCCGGAAGAGACGCTGGCTGCAATGCAGGATTATATCGTATCCATCAAGGGTCCGCTGACAACCCCCGTCGGCGGAGGCATTCGTTCACTCAACGTATCGATTCGCCAGCGGCTGGATCTTTACGCATGCGTCAGGCCGGTGCGTTATTTCCGCGGCATCGAGACACCCTTGAAGCGCCCGGAAGACACTGACATGACCATTTTTCGCGAGAATACCGAAGACATATATGCCGGTATCGAATGGGAATCCGGAAGCGCCGAGGCGCAAAAGGTAATCCGCTTCCTGACCGATGAAATGGACGTTACCAGCATTCGGTTTCCGGGCACTTCGGGAATCGGCGTCAAGCCCGTATCCTCCGAGGGTACTCGCCGGCTGGTACGCAAGGCTTTGCAGTACGCGATCGATAACGACAAGCCTTCTGTCGCCCTGGTGCACAAGGGTAACATCATGAAATTTACCGAGGGCGCATTTCGCAACTGGGGATACGAACTGGCCAAGGAACTATACGGCGCCGAGGAAATTGGCGGCGGCCCATGGTGCGAATTCAAGAATCCGAAGACCGGAAACAGCATTACGGTCAAGGATGTGATCGCAGATAACTTCCTGCAACAAATCGTGACTCGTCCGAAGGAATACGACGTGATTGCGACGCTGAATCTGAATGGCGATTATATTTCCGACGCGCTGGCGGCGCAGGTTGGCGGCATCGGCATCGCGCCTGGCGCCAATATTGCCGATACCGTTGGAGTGTTCGAGGCAACCCACGGTACCGCACCCAAGTACACCGGGCAGGACAAGGTTAACCCTGGCTCTATCATCCTGTCGGCGGAAATGATGCTGCGTTACATGGGCTGGACGGAAGCAGCGGACCTGGTGATCAGGGGAATGGAAGGCGCGATCGGCGCCAAGCAGGTGACCTATGACCTGGCGCGCAACGAACCCGATGCCACCGAGCTTAGCAGTTCGGCCTTCGGAGACGCTGTTATCAGCTTCATGAGTTAAGGTAGCTCTATTCGCTGCAGCTCGTTGTCCCTGATGATGCGGGCCGAGATCTCTTCCACCGACATTGCGGAAGTGTTGATATAGGGGATCTTGTGGCGCTGGTACATCTCTTCCACTGCCCTCAACTCGAAGCGGCACTGCTTCAGTGACGCGTAACGGCTGTTCGGCCGCCGCTCCTGGCGGATGTTGACCAGGCGATGCAAATCGGTGGTAAGACCAAAAAGTCTCTCCCTGAAAGGACGCAGCGGTTCAGGCAGTTGTTCGTACTCCATGTCTTCCTCGGTAATCGGGTAATTGGCTGCCTTGATGCCGAACTGCAGCGCGAGATAAAGGCAGCTCGGTGTTTTGCCGGAGCGCGAAACCCCGATTAAAATAATATCGGCTTCATCGTAGTTCTGAATCTTGCCGCCATCATCGTGAATCATGGCGTAATCGATGGCGTCGATGCGCGATTCGTAAACCGACTGATTGGCAGTGCGGTGCGATTGCCCGGGTTGAAGGTGTTGCGCCGCGAGCACCTTCTCCAGGCGCGGCAGGATATCGCCGAAAGGATCGATGATCATGGCCCTGGTCTGGTTGATGATCTCCATCAACTCCGGATCTCCCATGGTGCAGATTACGATCGGCACATGATTAGCCTCGCCGACGCCGTCATTGATTTCATCTCTGACCTTGTGCGCTTTTTCCAGCGTGTCGACGAAAGGAATGGTGCGCATTTGAAACTGATGATCGGGAAATTGTGCCAGCAGGCTAATACCCAGCGTCTCCGCGGTAATCGCGGTGCCGTTGGATACAAAAAATACCTGTCGTGGTGCGTGCTGCATACTAGCCCGCATATTGCCCCAGTCCGTCTCTAGCCTCAATGCATCTTTCGCAAGAACAGGAAAATCTAGTTA
Organism: Gammaproteobacteria bacterium; assembly: GCA_009937625.1. GTDB lineage: Bacteria > Pseudomonadota > Gammaproteobacteria. The sequence goes on from JAACFA010000049.1 coordinate 7,662, forward strand.
ACTTTCCCGGCATGGATAATACCAGCCTGCGCTACTGAAACCTGCCCTCGCCCGGGCCTGAATCGTGCTGCTGCGGCTGCTTAACCGATCCTTGCAATGGGTCTCGGTTTCGCGGAGATATACGAGTATAATCGCGCACCAATAACTAAACACAGCCGCTATACCGAGAGTTTCCTTATGTCCGAGAATATTGTGCCGCTGGACCAGCTTGGCATGAACGATGTCCCCCGGGTCGGAGGCAAGAATGCCTCGCTGGGTGAAATGATCAGCAATCTAGGCAGCCTGGGTGTCGAAGTGCCCGACGGTTTTGCCACGACCGCTCATGCCTTCGATGATTTTCTCGACCAGGCCGGAATTCGCGAACGCATACACCAGAGGCTGGATCGGCTCGATACCGAAGATGTCAGGGAGCTGGCGCTAGCCGGTGCAGAGATCCGGGGCTGGGTAATCGACTCTCCCCTGCCGGATAACCTGCAGCAGGAAATCTCGGTCGCCTACCGGGCAATGTCAGCCAACGGCAAAGAGGCCACGGTCGCGGTGCGCTCCTCGGCCACCGCCGAGGACTTGCCCGACGCGTCGTTTGCCGGGCAACAGGAAACCTTCCTCAATATCAGCGGCCTGGAGCAGGTCCTGCACTCGATCAAGCTGGTGTTCGCCTCGCTGTTCAACGACCGCGCAATTTCCTACCGGGTGCACCAGGGCTTCGAACACGCCGACGTGGCGTTGTCGGCCGGGATACAGCGCATGGTGCGCAGCGACCTGGCGGCCAGCGGCGTCATGTTCAGTATCGATACCGAATCCGGATTCGAGGATGCCGTTTTCATCACCAGCAGCTATGGCCTCGGTGAAACCGTGGTGCAGGGTGCGGTCAATCCGGACGAGTTTTATGTCTACAAGAAGAATCTAGACAGCGCTAGCCGCAGTATTTTGCACAAGAACCGTGGCAGCAAGCTCATCAAGATGGTTTATGCCGAGGGCGACAGCCCCGAGAACGCGATCCAGACGGTCGAAGTCGATAGCGCCGAGCGCGAGCTATTCTCGATCAACGACGATGAGATAACCGAGTTGGCAAAAATAGCGGTCACCATCGAGCAACATTACGGCAGGCCGATGGATATCGAGTGGGCCAAGGATGGAGAGGACGGTAAGCTCTACATCGTACAGGCGCGCCCCGAAACGGTGCAATCACGTGCCGGCCAGGTTATCGAGCGATTCCGGCTAAAGGCCACATCCGAAGTCCTGGTCAGCGGTCGCGCGGTCGGCAATCGGATCGGCCAGGGTAGCGCTAAGGTGATCAACGATTTATCGCAAATGGATCAAATTCAAGCCGGCGACGTGCTGGTTACCGATATGACCGACCCCGACTGGGAACCGATCATGAAACGCGCCTCGGCAATAGTTACCAACCGCGGCGGGCGCACCTGCCATGCGGCCATTATCGCCCGTGAACTGGGCATACCGGCACTGGTAGGCACCGGCAGCTGTACCAACGACATCGAGCATGGTAGCGAGGTCACCGTCTCCTGCGCCGAGGGCGATACCGGCTACGCTTATGCCGGCTTGCTCGAGTTCGACTACCAGCAGCACGAATTGACGAAAATGCCGGAGATTCCGGTCAAGATTTCGATGAATGTCGGTAACCCGGAGCGGGCCTTCAGTTTTTCGCGCCTGCCGCATGCCGGCATTGGACTGGCAAGACTCGAATTCATCATCAGCAACATGATTGGTATTCACCCGCGCGCCCTGCTCGAATTCGACTCGATGGACAGCGAGTTGCAGCAGACTATCCAGAGCCGTATCAACGGCTATGCCGGTCCGGTGGAGTACTACGTCGACAAACTCAGCGAGGGTATTGCGACGCTGGCCGCGGCGTTTGCGCCCGAGCGGGTGATCGTGCGCATGTCCGATTTCAAATCGAACGAGTATGCGCATTTGATCGGAGGAGACGTGTTCGAGCCGCATGAGGAGAATCCAATGCTCGGATATCGCGGGGCATCGCGTTACATCAGCGACGCCTTCAAGCCAAGCTTCGAACTCGAATGCGAAGCGATAAAACGCGTGCGCAACGAGATGGGACTGAAAAACCTCGAAGTCATGATTCCTTTCGTGCGCACCCTCGGTGAAGCCCGAGCGGTGCATCAACTGTTGGAAGATAACGATTTGAAGCGCGGCGTCGACGGCTTCCGCGTGATCATGATGTGCGAAATACCGTCAAACGTCATACTCGCCGACCAGTTTCTCGAGTACTTCGACGGCTTTTCCATCGGCTCCAACGACCTGACGCAATTGACGCTGGGCCTGGACCGCGATTCCGGCCTGGTCGCGGCATCGTTCGACGAACGCGACCCTGCCGTTATGCAGCTCCTGAAACAGGCAATCGAAGCCTGCAAGGCTCAAAACAAGTATGTCGGTATTTGTGGCCAGGGTCCTTCCGACCACCCCGACCTTGCCGAATGGTTGCTGGAACAGGGCATTACCAGCATTTCGCTAAACCCGGATTCCGTTATCGAAACCTGGTTATTTATGGCCGAGCACTACAAGTCGAGCTGAGCCGTGGCGACCTACACGGCACTGTCGCAAGGCATTTACTGCATCGACGCGCATTACGTCAAACCCGGCGTTGCGTCGATCTACCTGCTGCAGGCGGCCGAAGAAGTGGCCATCATCGAAACCGGCACCTGTCACTCGTTGAACAATGTACTGGCTACCATGGCGGAGCTCGGCATCGACGACTCCCAGGTCAGGTATGTCATTCCGACCCACGTGCATCTCGATCATGCCGGTGGCGCCGGCGCGATGATGCAGCGGTTCGAGCAGGCCAGCCTGGTGATACATCCGCGCGGCGCACGTCATATGACAGATCCCCAAAAGCTGATCGAGGGCACCGTCGCGGTTTACGGTCAGGCCATGTTCGAGCGCCTTTACGGGCATATCGAGCCGATCCCCGAAGAACGCGTTATCGTCGCCCAGGATCTCGATCGCTGCAGCCTGAATTCGCGTGAGCTGGTGTTCATCGACACCCCGGGTCATGCGCGCCATCACTTTTGTATTTACGATGCAGCCAGCAGCGGCGTTTTCACCGGGGATACCTTCGGTCTGAGCTACGATGAAATGAAGCTGATGCCGCGCGGCCTGTTGCCCAGTTGCCCGCCGACGCAGTTCGATCCGCCGGCGCTGCGCGAGTCGATAAGCCGCATCATGAGTTTCCAACCCGACAGGCTCTACCTCACGCATTACGGCGAGTACCGGAATCCGGCGGCGCAGGTAGCCAGCTTCAACCGCTGGATCGATGAGTATGTCGAACTCTGCAACCGCACCGAACCCGCCGATCAGGCCGGTGACGAGGCGCTCGAAGACGCGCTGATGCGGGCCGTGCTGGATGGCGCCCCGGCCGGTGATGCGCGCGACCGGATTGCGCAGCTTATGCAAATAGACGTCAGGCTCAATGCGCAGGGGCTGGGTCACTGGTGGCGGCATAACCGGTATGGCTAACGCGATCTGGACCCCTCGCACCACGGTGGCGGCATTGTGCGAACGCGATGGCCGATATTTACTGGTGCGCGAATCGGTCAATGGCGACATCGTGTTTAACCAGCCCGCCGGACACCTGGATCCGGATGAAACCCTGCTGCAGGCGGTGGTGCGTGAAACCCTGGAAGAAACCCGTTATCAATTTGTGCCAACCGCCTTGCAGGGGGTTTATCGATTCAAACCGAATCCCGATTCGGACAAGACCTATATCCGCTTCCTGTTTCGCGGCGAAGTCGGCGAACGGCTCGAAGGCCCTCTCGACGATGGCATCGTTGCCGCCGAATGGCTCAGTTACGAAGAGGTGCAGGCTTGCCGCGCACAGCATCGCAGCCCGATGGTACTGCAATGTATCGAGGATTTTCGCAGTGGACCGGGCTATTCTCTAAGCGTGATCAGCCAGGATTTTGCCTGAACATGCCAATCCTCCGATACCTGTTGCTATACCTGGTCAGCGCTCCGCTGTCGGCCGCGCCCTACTTCGTTCACTGCTATGATTTCGGCTGCAGGTCGACCCAGGAACTGCATTTTAGCGAGCAGCACTGGCGTGAGATCAAGTTAATTTTTAATCGGGTCGAGCTCGATTCAGGCCAGGAAAGGCAGGCGATCAGGCGCGCGGTCGCGCTGATGGAACGCATCAGCGGCGAGCTGGCCGGGACTCACCTGGACAAGGCGGGAAACTATCCGGGCTATGATCTTGCGATGCAAATGGACTGTATCGATGAATCGACCAATACCTTTCAGTACCTGCTGGCGCTGGAAGAATTAGAATTATTGAAGTGGCATCGCGTCGCTCAAAAGCGGCGCCGCATTATCTGGTTCGTCACCCACTGGACCGCAACCATTACCGAGATCGACACCAACGCCAGTTTCGCCGTCGATTCCTGGTATCGTGACAATGGCGAGATGCCTTACATACAGCCGCTAGACGACTGGCTGCGCAAGCGCGAATTTCCGGTAGCCTTCAATCCCGAGCTGGCGTCCAACTGAGCTCGACCCACATCATGGCCAGCGGCGAAAAAATCATTGTAGGTATGTCCGGCGGCGTCGACTCGTCGGTGTCAGCCTATCTTTTACTGCAGCAGGGCTACCAGGTCGAAGGCCTGTTCATGAAGAACTGGGAGGAAGACGATACCGAGGAATACTGCTCGGCCAGCGTCGACCTCGCCGATGCGCAACAGGTTTGCGATCGCCTCGGCATACCATTGCATACGGTAAATTTTTCGGGTGAATACTGGGATAACGTGTTCGAGTATTTTTTACGCGAGTATCGGATCGGGCGCACGCCGAACCCCGATATCATGTGCAACCGTGAAATCAAGTTCAAGGCCTTCCTGGATCATGCGCAAACGCTTGGCGCTCGGCGCATCGCTACCGGCCACTACGTGCGTACGCGCCGCCGCGATGACCGTTTCGAATTGTTGCGCGGTCTCGACAACAACAAGGACCAGTCATATTTCCTGTATGCTCTCGATCAGCATCAGATCGGGCATGCGCTGTTCCCGGTCGGTGAGCTGGACAAGCGCGAGGTGCGCGCCATCGCCGAACAACAGCAGTTCAGCGTAGCCACCAAGAAAGACAGTACCGGGATCTGTTTCATTGGCGAGCGTAAATTCAGGGATTTTCTGCAGCGTTTCATAGCGGCGCAACCCGGGGACATCGTAACCGTCGAGGGGGATACAATTGGCGAACATAGCGGCCTCATGTATTACACCATCGGGCAGCGCCAGGGACTCGGTATCGGCGGCACCGAGCAAGGTGGCGATGAGCCCTGGTACGTCATCGACAAGCTACTGGACAGTAATCGACTGGTGGTGGCCCAGGGCGTGAATAACCCGCTGTTGTTCCATTCGCATTGCCGCATTAGCGAACTGCACTGGATTTCGCAAGCGGTGGAGACCCCGGATTTTGCCTGCAGCGCCAAGATCCGATATCGGCAGCAGGATAGCGGCTGTCGCCTGGTTTCGATCGAAGACGACTCCGCCGTGGTTGAATTCGATCAGGCGCAACGCGCTATTACTCCGGGGCAGGCGCTGGTTTTCTACCTCGACGAGCAATGCCTGGGTGGCGGCGTGATCGAATCTGCGTTCAATCCGTGACTCAACTGGAAAACCAGAGCCTGGCGCTGGCCGGAATGTTCCAGGTTGCAGTACTGATCGATGCGCTTGCCCTAACCGGCAATTGCGACAACGAGGCCTTCAGCGGCAGTTTCGATAGCCTGTTTACGTTTGATGCCGAAACTACCCGCGATGTCTACGGTGAATTATCCCGTCTTAACCAGGGTTTCACGGCGCTTGACGCTTATCTTGGCGGAGCAAGCAGACCGACGAGCCGCAACATCGCCTACTATGTTTTGTCGATGCTGAAAATAGCCAGAGTACTGATGGCCAATCAGCAGCTATCCGACAGGTTATTCGACGGCCTGCAGAATATCGAGCGCCGCAGCAGGGAGTTCGAGCTATCGCGCGGCAGCGTCATCGGCCAGATCGACGGCCTCTACCAGGAAACGATCAGTAATCTCGACCCGAGAATCCTGGTACGTGGCGAACAGCATCATTTACTGAACGACGATACCGCCGCGCGCATCAGGACCCTGTTGCTGGCCGGGATACGTTCGGCGGTATTGTGGAAGCAGCTTGGCGGCAGTAAATGGAAACTGTTGCTGGCTCGCAAGCGATATGTCGCGGCGGCACGCCGCTTTATGAGCGCGAGCTAGAAACCTTGCCGCTGACGAATCTGCGCCAGTAACCCTCGCGCTGCGTCGTCAATCATATCGAACACCAGGTCGAAACCATCGTCACCGAAATAGGGGTCTGGAATCTCGCGTTGCCCGAAACGGTTCGAATACGACAGCATTAGTTCGGCACTGGCATTCGCGTCCTCCGGTTTGAGCGCCAGCATATCGGCAAGATTGTTATGGTCCATTGCCAGCAGGTAGTCGAAGTCGACGAAGTCGCTGCTAACGAAACGCCGCGCGCGCAATCCAGACAAATCGACGCCCCGCTGCAGCGCGGTGGCCTGGGAGCGCGGATCCGGAGGGCTGCCGATGTGATAGCTATGGGTCCCCGCGGAATCAACCCGGATGGCATGCGCAAGCTTCTGTGACTCGACCAGTGACTGGAAAACGCCGTGCGCCGTCGGCGACCGGCAAATATTGCCCATGCAAACAAACAGGACTTGGATCGGTTTAATGTCGCTCATAGGTACGAATATATCATTTTGGAGCAATAAAGGGTGTTCGCCAGGCAACAATCAGGCGTTACAATGACGTCCCACTATCGAACACACTGCCAGGTGACCGCCATGCTGATAATTCCCGAAATCCAGTTACAGGACGGCAAGGTAATAACGCGTGCCGCGATCGAAGGTGACGATATCGTCCACGCGATCCAACCACGGGATGCGGTGCGCGAGTTTGTCGCCGACGGTGCGCAAATGCTGCAAATCGTCGATGTCGATGCGGCCAGGTCAAAGCGCGAAAACAACGAGCGACTGATAAGGGATATCATCAACGATACCGATGTTCCGATCCAGGTTGCCGGCGGCATTAGAACCATGGCGCAAATCAACGACTGGTTCGAAGCCGGCGCGGCGCGCGTGGTGCTGGGAACCGTCGCCATCACCGACTCACCGCTGGTGGTAGAGGCCGCGAGCCGGCATCCCGGCGGGATTATCGTACACCTGGCCACGCGCGGCGGTTACGTGATGATCGACGGTTGGAAGACGCAAACCGTTTTCATGCCCCAGGATCTGATCCGCGACCTGCAGATGACCGGTATTGCAGGCGTAATCCACAAGGGTACCGAGAGCCTTGACGCATCGGGATTCGAGGAAGCCCTGGCGTTGACCGAACAGCTCAGCCACGATGTATCGATTCCGGTCTATTCCAGCGGTACGGTGCGGACGCTGGATGATATCGCGCGTATGCGTTACCTGCCTAATATCAATGGGGCGATTATCAGCCACGCCCTGATGACCGGCGAGATTGCACTCAAGGATGCGCTGCAGGTCGCGGCGCAAAAAGAGACCAATCTCGAGCCGGAGTCAATCACGCATAATGTCAACATGGGGATTCATCACGGAATCAGGGCTTACCTCGCGGCCTACAATAGCTCCCAGGCCGCGCGCGTCTGGAACCTGCAGTTGCGCGAAACCTTGACCGAGGATAACCCTTATATGGAAATCCTGATTCCCCAGTTGGATCTCGACATCGATATGAATTCCATGACGCGGCGCGAGATTCAGGCTTGCTACGAAACCGAGCTCGACCGTGCGGATATCGTTATCGTCATTCTCGAGGGGGTGGAGTCAGAAGCCTGGACCGGTTTCGAGTGCGGCTACGCCCGCGCCCACGGCAAGTATATTTACGGGATTACCTCTGCCTCCGACGAGCAAGCCAAAAGCCCGAGTCACCAGCGTTTCGAAGCCATGTGCGACGAGCTAATCTATTTCAGCCCGGGCGACGATGTCATCAAAACCTTCGCCGAAATTTCTCACGCATTGTCGACCAGGGTCATGGTGCAAAACCAGTAACATCCGGTTTTGCTTCTTGCCGCTGCTTCAGGCCGCCGCGCGGCCCTGCCCGGCGCGGCGGAAAGCTCGTATCCTGCAGACTGTCGAAGCTCCCCGCTAAGTGTTCCGCACCTGGCGGGGATAACCCATACATGCGCGGGATGACTTTTCATAACCCGGGACGAATTGCGAAACGGGGGGCGATATCAACCGTCGGGATTGACGCACTTGTAGACAACGAATGTCTGTGTGCCCTTGTCGATTACCGTCAACGGCACGATCGTATCGCCGCCCATGCGCGAGGCGCTGTTGCGCGCCAGTATGCGCAGCTCCTTGCTGACGGCATCTTCGGGCCGGGCGATACCCACCACTTGCCAGGAAACCGAGTTATTGGTTTTTCCCAGTTCACGGCAGCTAGCGACCTCGGTCGGGTCGAGTACACGTACT
>JAACFA010000050.1 GCA_009937625.1 Gammaproteobacteria bacterium
TCGGGCACTACGCCACCATATTCACGGTGCTTTTCGATCTGCGAGTAGAGGCGCTGCCAGATCCGGCCGCTTTCGGTGTCGTAGACCGCGATGCCGGTTTCGTCGCAGGAGCTTTCGATGCCCAAAACTTTCATAAATTACAGGACTTTAATTAGATTACGATTGATATTTGGTGCCGCCTCCTTATAATTGGCCGGCTCTTGAAGCCGGGCTGCCACGGGCGGCACCATTAATCAACAAACTGGATCATCAAATATGCCATCAGTTAAAGTAAAGGACAACGAGCCATTTGATTTCGCTCTGCGTCGTTTCAAGCGTTCCTGCGAAAAAGCGGGCGTTCTTACCGAGACGCGTCGTCGACAGCATTACGAAAAACCGACCGCGGTTCGCAAGCGCAAATCCGCCGCTGCCGTGAAACGCAACTTCAAACGCATCTCCAAGGATTTCGGCACTCGCAGACGCCTCTACTAGTCGCAAGATGTCGGAAACTCTCAAGTCCCAACTCCAGGCCGACATGAAGTCATCGATGAAAAGCGGTGACAAGAGTCGTCTGGGCGTCATCCGGCTGATGCTTTCCGCGCTCAAGCAGGTCGAAGTCGACGAGCGAATCGAGCTCGACGATAGTCGCATCATCGCGGTGCTCGACAAGATGGCCAAGCAGCGCCGCGAATCGATCTCCCAGTTTGACAAAGCCGGTCGCGACGACCTGAGCATGATCGAGCAGGCAGAGCTCGAGATCATCCACGAATACCTGCCCGAAGCGCTGTCCGAGGCCGAAATCAACGAGCTGGTCGAACAATCGATCGCATCCACCGGCGCTGCCTCGATCAAGGATATGGGCAAGGTCATGGGCATGCTTAAACCACAGCTGCAGGGCCGCGCGGATATGGGCCAGGTAAGCCAGCTAATAAAATCGCGGCTTTCCGACTAGGAAAGCGCGACCACCGAAACATGCCGAACGTATTCCAGTTCCTGGAAGTACAGCGCACCGACCCCGGCAAGAAACCGGCCTTCGTGCGCGTCAAGGAGTTCGGCGAAATCTATGGCGACTTCGAACAGCAGGAAGCTGAAGGCATTCTCGATTACCTGGAAATTTAATGGCATTCCCTACGCTCAAGAACGATCGCCTGATCAAGGCGCTGCTGCGCCAGCCCACCGACACCACGCCCGTCTGGATCATGCGCCAGGCCGGTCGGTACCTGCCGGAGTACCGCGCAACCCGCAAACAGGCAGGCAGCTTCCTCGACCTGTGCAAGAACAAGGAACTCGCCTGCGAGGTGACGCTGCAGCCGCTGCGACGTTTCGCGCTGGATGCTGCCATCCTGTTCTCCGATATCCTGACTATTCCGGATGCGATGGGGCTCGGACTTTATTTCGCCGACGGCGAGGGCCCGAAATTCGAACACCCGCTGCGCAGCGCGTCGGACATCGCGCGAATCGGGGTGCCGGACCCCGCGGAAGACCTGCGTTACGTAACCGACGCGGTAAGCCTGATCAGGCAGGAGCTGGACGGCAGCGTACCGTTGATCGGGTTCAGCGGCAGCCCGTGGACGTTATCGACCTACATGGTCGAAGGCGGCAGCTCGAAGGAATATCGGCATATCAAGGGAATGATGTATGACGATCCGGCGGCGCTGCATCAATTACTCGATAAACTGGCCCAGGCGGTTACCGCCTACCTCAACGCGCAAATCGAGGCCGGGGCGCAGGCCGTCATGGTGTTCGACACCTGGGGTGGCGTGCTGACACCCCAGACCTACCGCGATTTTTCGCTCGACTACATGCGGTCAATCGTCGAAGGGCTCAAGCGCGAACACGACGGCCAGACCATCCCGGTAACCCTGTTCACCAAGGGCGGCGCACAGTGGCTGGAAGCGATTGCCGACACCGGCTGCAATGCGGTAGGGCTCGACTGGACCATCGATATCGACGCGGCGCGCAGCCGCATCGGCGACAGGGTCGCGTTACAGGGCAATCTCGACCCCTGCGTGCTCTATGCCAGCCCCGACAAGATCCGGGACAAGGCCAGAGAAATCATTACCCGCTTCGGCAACCACCCGGGCCACGTATTCAACCTGGGGCACGGCATCCACCAGACCGTCAACCCCGATCACCTCGGCGTACTGATCGACGCCGTCCACGAATTCGGCCTGGACATCCGCAAGTAACCCACAACCCGGCATCCCGAAATTCGCCCCGGCGCTTACCCAAATCCCACAAAGATTGCCTAATTTCCAGCTCCGATCGCCAGCGAATATCTGGCGCTCGCTGCGCAATATCGCAATCCCAGTTACCCGCAAACGAATCCTGCCTGTCATTCCGGAAGCCAAACGACAATAAGGTCACTAAAAAGCCAATATTTGGGAAGCTTTTAATCTGCTTGCGCGCCGGTATTTTTTGCGCTGGCAAGGCGAAATCGCACGCAGCGAGGGAGTTTACGATCCGGTAAATAACCGAGCGAGTACGATTTCAACGCCGCCAGCGCGAAAAATAACAAGCGCAAGCAGATTAAAAGATGTCTTCGACGATTTCTTCTTCTGTCTCCGGTGCATTAACCACCTCGCCGGTCGAATCGCTCGAGGTCGATTTGACGACCAGCTCACGGGGCGCGTTTTCAACGCGGAATACCTCGAACAGGCTGTTGCGGCTATCGCGATCTGCGCGCTCGCCCGATTCCGCATCGATGCGCACCGTGACCAGGCCTTGCGGCTGTTCCTGCAGATTTTCCGGGCGCCCCTCGAGCGCGAGCTTCATGAAATCTATCCACATCGGCAGAGCAGCTCGACTTCCGGTCTCGCGCCGACCCATCTTGCGCTGATTGTCGAAGCCGACCCAGGTCGTGGTCACGACCTGGTCGTTGAAACCACTGAACCAGGCGTCGACCTGGTCGTTGGTGGTTCCGGTTTTGCCGGCGATATCGCTGCGTCCCAACGCCTTGGCGCGCACCGCGGTACCGCGCTGCACCACTTCGCGCATCATCGAACGCATGATAAAGGCATTCTGCGCCGAGATGACGCGCGGCGCGTAGCGCGGTTCGAGCGCCGTTTCGACAACTTTGAATATGGATTCGGATTCGGCATCGCCGTCAGCATCTTCCTGTGCGTCGGCCGCAGCCGTCTCGAGCTGCTCCTCTTCGACCGGCTCTGTCGTCTCGGCCGCCTGTTCTTCAGTCTGCTGCAACTCGGCCTGCGGTTCGCTTGCTTGCTGCGACTCGATTTCCTGTTGCTCTGCGGCCCGCGCTTCGGCCTCGGCCAGAGCCTGCAAATCCTCATCCTCGCAGCCCTGGCAAACGGTCAGGGGCTGATTCTGGTAGATAACGTCACCGTTGCCCAGTTCGACCCGACTGATAATATACGGCTCGATCAGGTAACCACCGTTGGAGAAAACCGCGTAAGCGCGCGCCATCTGCAGCGGCGAAAAGCTGGCGCTGCCGAGCGCCAGCGACAGGTCGTAGGGCATTTGCTCGCGTTCGAATCCGAACCGTTGTACGTAGTTGGTCGCATAGCGCAAACCCATCGACTGCAGAATACGGATTGACACCAGGTTACGCGATTTGACCAGGGCCTCGCGCAGGCGTGTCGGCCCATAGAACTTGCCCGAGTAATTTTCCGGCCGCCAGGTCGCTTCGAGCGAGTCGTCGTCGAACACCACCGGTGCATCGTTGATAATGCTGGCCGCGGTAAAACCTCTTTCCAGCGCCGCCGAATAGATGAACGGCTTGAAAGCGGAACCCGGCTGGCGGCGCGCCTGGGTCGCGCGGTTGAATTTATTCTTGAAGTAGTCGAATCCACCGACCATGGCCTGGATACCACCATCCGAGGGATCGATCGATACCAGCGCGCCTTCGACACGCGGCACGTCGGCTAGCAGCCACTGCTGGTCACGATTCTCGAGCCAGATTACGTCACCGACGGCAAGCACGTCGGCCACCTTCTCGGGCTTGGGTCCCTGGTTATCCTCGTCGATAAACCTGGCAGCCCAGTCGATGCCACCCTCGAAAGGTACTTCGATCTGCTCGTAGTTGGAAATCAGCACGGTGGCGCTTGCCTTGCTCATCCTGAGCTCACCCTCGTCATCGGTTTCACCGATAATCGGCGCGGCCTCGTTGATCGTAATAACCACGCCCTTGCGCAGGCCACCGACCCGGTTGTCGACGATCAGGTCTTCCTCGAAGGGATCTTCCTGGATCTCGGCCAGGTCGAGATTGCCGACCACACCGCGATAGCCGTGACGACGATTGTAATCGAGCAGGGACCCGCGCAATACTCGATTCGCTATCGTCTGCATTTCACCGTCGATACTGGTGTAGACCTTGAGCCCCGCCTTGTATATCTCTTCCCCATACTGCTCGAACAATTCGGCGCGCACCAGCTCGGAGACATACTGGGCATCGGCAAAGGTCCGGGTTTTATGCAGTTCGGCGGTGATCGGCTCATTCAGCGCAAGCTCGAGCTCCTCCTCGTCTATATATTTAAGTATGCGCATGCGGCCAAGAATGTAATTGCGCCGGATAAGCGCCCTCTCCGGGTTGGATATCGGGTTGTATTTGGAAGGCGCCTTCGGCAGGCCGGCGATCATCGCGGCCTGTGCCAGTGTCAGGTCATCGAGCTGCTTATCATAATAAACCTGTGAAGCGGCGCTGATTCCATAAGCGCGGTGCCCGAGAAAGATCTTGTTAAGGTAGAGCTCCATGATCTTCTCCTTGGAGAATTCGCTTTCTATCTTCATTGCCAACAGAATCTCGTTGAATTTACGGGCGTAGGTCTGTTCGGGGCTCAGAAAAAAGTTACGCGCAACCTGCATCGTGATGGTACTGCCGCCGCGGGTTTTTCGCCCGGTAGTCGCGACCTCGTAAGCGGCCGCCAGCAGGGCATAAAAATCGACGCCCACGTGATTCCAGAACTGATCGTCCTCGACGGCGACCACGGCATCGATCAGGTAGCGCGGAATTTTGTCGAATTCGACCGGAATACGGCGATGCTCACCGAACTCGGCAAGCAGAATTTCGTTGCGATCGTAGACGCGCAAAGGTACCTGATACTGCGCATCTTCGAGATGGTCGATCGCGGGCAACTCGGGAACCATAACCGCGTAAATATAGAATACCCCGGCGATCAGCACGATAGATCCGGCCGCAAAAAGCCATGACACAATTTTTAGTAGCTTTTTCATCAGGTTAGGCTATATACATCAACAATTACTTCAAAAGTATCGACAAGTATGAATTCATGCACTAGACTCTTTTTTGGCTAATTAGAATAATTTAACTTTTTATATACTTACAACTAGATCTTAATGTAATTTGTTATATAAGATCTAGTATCACAGGCACGTTGACGAGGGATACTGGTGTTTCTATCGCGCAAAAAACCACCATTAATTGGGCTCGATATCAGTTCAACATCGGTTAAGTTAATGGAACTCAGCAAGACCGGGTCCAGCTACCGTATTGAAGGCATCGGAGTCGAACCCCTGCCCGCTAACGCGGTCGTCGAAAAAAACGTCGCCGAAGTCGAATCTGTAGGCGAGAGTGTAAAGCGTGCGCTCGCCAAGTCAAAAATAAAATCGAAGTTTTGTGCCATCGCGGTATCCGGGTCCTCGGTCATCACCAAGAAAATAACGATGCCTGCCAGTCTTAGCGAAGACGAAATGGAAGGGCAGATCCAGCTGGAGGCAGATCAATACATCCCATACCCACTGGAAGAAGTCAATCTCGACTTCTGGATTATGGGTGAAACCGAAAACAATCCCGAAACCGTCGACGTACTGCTCGCTGCCTGTCGCAGCGAAAACGTCGACGATCGCGTCGCCGCGGTCGAACTCGCCGGCTTGACGCCCAAAATTGTCGATATCGAGGCCTACACCGTGGAAACGGTATTCTCGGCCATGGCGTCGCAAATGCCTGACGAAGGCATGGACAAAACCGTCGCCATCGTCGACATCGGCGCCACCATGACCTCCCTCAGCGTCATTCACAACCATCACCTGATTTACACCCGCGAGCAGAACTTCGGTGGCAAGCAGCTAACCGAAGAAATCATGCGTCGCTATGGTCTCTCTTATGAAGAAGCGGGGCTGGCAAAGCGCCAGGGTGGTTTACCCGATAACTATGAACCAGAGGTGCTCGAGCCTTTCAAGGAAACCACGGCCCAGCAGGTCAGCCGGTTTCTGCAATTCTTTTACTCGGCTGGCGGCCCGATCGGCGATATCGATCACCTGGTGCTGGCCGGCGGAACCGCTTCTTTGCCGAACCTGGCCGAATTGACCGAATCTCATATCGGCGTGCCGACAACGATTGCCAATCCGTTTGCCGACATGTCGTCGTCGAGCCGTGTCAACAAGGCTAACCTGGAAGCAGACGCACCCTCCTTCCTGATCGCTGCGGGACTAGCCATCCGAGGAGCTGAATACTCATGATCATGACACAGATCAACCTGCTGCCCTGGCGCGAAGAACTACGCCAGGAGCAGAAAAAACAATTCGCCGTGATGGCGGTCATGACCTGTGTGCTGGCCGCCGCTATCGTCGCTCTGATTCATTTTCAGATGCAGGCAAAAATCGACTACCAGCTATCCCGTAACAGCTTCCTGACCGCTGAAATCGCCAAGGTAGACGAAGAAATCAAGGAAATCAGCGAACTGCAAAAAGTTCGTCGCAGCCTGATCGAGCGCATGGAGGTTATCCAGGACCTGCAGGGCAGCCGACCTTCAATCGTGCACCTGTTTACCGAGATCGTGTCCACCGTACCGAACGGCGTATACCTCAAGACGCTGACGCAAACCGGCGGTAACCTGCTGATCAACGGTGAAGCCGAGTCGAACGCCCGGGTATCTACCTATATGCGTAACCTGTCTGCCTCGGACTGGCTCAAGGATCCAAACCTGACGGTTATCGAGATCGAGGATATCACCGTTAACCGCATCAGCACTTTTACCCTGACCGTCAAACAGACCTCGCCCAACGCGACCGAGGAAGAAACAGATGATGGAGGTCTTAAGTAATGAATTGGGACGAACTCCAACATCACCTGGAACCGGATAATATCGGCACCGCGCCGGCGTCGATCAAGTTCGGCGTTTTTGCCTTCCTGTTCATCGCAATCATCGCCGCCGGTATTTACTTCGATACCCGCGAGCAGCTCAGAGTGCTGGAAACGCACGAGAGAAAAGAGATAGAGCTAAAGAACGAGTTCAAGATCAAGGCCGAACGAGCCGCCAAACTCGAGCTATACAAGGAGCAACTGGCCGAAATGGAAGCCTCTTTCGGTGCCCTGCTGCGGCAGCTGCCCGAAACCACCGAGGTCGAATCCCTGCTGGTCGACGTTTCGCAAACCGGGCTCGCGTCCGGCCTCGAAATCAAGAAATTCAAGCCCAGCGCGGAGGAGAAAAAGGGATTCTATGCCGAGTTGCCGATTGCGCTCGAGGTTTCCGGCTCCTATCACCAGCTCGCCACCTTCATCAGCGGAATCGCGGCACTGCCGAGGATCGTAACAATCAGCGACCTGAAGCTGGAACCCTTCGACAAGGAAGAGGAAGATTCTGCCAAGCTGAAAATGTCGGCTACGGCGAAGACTTATCGATATCTGCAGGAGGATGAGCAATGACAGGAGGGTTGCAGAAACTGCTCAAGTTATCGCTGCTGCTGGGCCTGATCGGCGGGCTCGCCGGTTGTGGTGAGGGGCTGGGCGACTTGCGCCAGTTCGTACAGCAGATCAGGGCCAAGCCACCGGGTCGTATCGAACCTATCCCGGAGTTTACGCCCTACCAGAATTTCGAATACGCCTCGCACGACCTGCGCGACCCCTTCAAGCTGGTCGATTTCCGGCGCCCGGACGAAATACCGGAGGAAGTCGCGCAACTGGGTAGCGGGCTTAGGCCGGATCTTGACCGCGTCAAAGAGCCGCTGGAAGACTTCCCGCTCGATACCCTGCGCCTGAAGGGAACCATCGACGACAAGGACGGGGTCAAGTGGGGACTGATTTTCGCGCCAGATAACACCATACACCGCGTTATCGAGGGCAATTACATGGGTCAGAATCATGGCCGCATTGTCTCGCTGACCGACCAGGCTATTGAATTAACTGAAATTGTCCCAGACGGACTGGGAAACTATATCGAACGCTCATCAGCGGTCGCGTTGATCGAGTAACGAGAGGAAACACCCATGAACAGTGTTAGTAATAAGATGAAAATAACCAGAACACTCAAGGCTTCGCTGGCTGCAATGTGTCTGTTCGCTTTTGGAGACGCATCGGCAAGAGCCCTGGTCGGCCTGGATTACTCGGTGATGACCGGCAACACGGTACAGGTCGTGTTTACTTTCGACGAACCCGCGGTCGCTCCGCGTACCTTTACCATCGACGAGCCGGCACGGATCGCGCTCGATTTTGGCGATACCGAAAACAAGCTCGAACAACGTAACATGCAGGTCGGTATCGGCGCGATGCAGAGCATCATTTCCGCCGCATCGCAAAACCGTACCCGCGTGGTGTTGAATCTCTCGCAAAAGGCCAATTACACCACCAACGTCAGTGGCAATCAGGTAATCCTGACGCTGGCCGGCAGCGATCAGACCCTGGCCGAAACCGAGGCCACGGCCACGACGGCCAGCACCAGCACCACCAGCACGCCAGTCGTTTCGGCGGTGGCCAAAGGCGTTACCAACGTTGACTTCAAGCGTGGCCCTAACGGCGAGGGCCGAGTTATTATCGATTTGACCACAGCCACGATCAGTACCGACGTGTGGCGTGAAAACAATGTCGTCTATGTCGAGCTGGTCGGTTCGCAACTGCCGCGCGAACTGCAGCGACGCATGGATGTCAGCGATTTCGCAACCCCGATCAGCTATATTGACTCGATCCAGGAAGGCGCTAACATTCGCATGGCCATCGCCTCGGACGGCGATTTCGAACATCTCGCCTACCAGACCGATCGCGTTTACACCATCGAAGTAGCGCCAATTTCCAAGGAAGAAGAGGAAAAGAAAAAGAAGGACAAGTTCGGATTTACCGGCGAGCGCCTCTCGCTTAACTTCCAGGATATCGAAGTTCGCTCGGTCCTGCAGCTGCTAGCTGACTTTACCGGCCTCAACCTGGTGGTCTCCGACTCGGTTGAAGGCAACCTGACCCTGCGCCTGAAGAACGTGCCCTGGGACCAGGCCATGGATATCATTCTCAAGACCAAGGGCCTCGATCAGCGCCGTGCAGGCAACGTCATCCTGATCGCGCCGACCGACGAAATCGCCGCGCGTGAGAAGCTCGAACTCGAGGCGCGCAAGCAGGTTGAAGAGCTCGAACGCCTGCGCACCGAGTTCATCAAGGTCAACTACGCCAAGGCCGCCGACATGGCCGACCTGCTCAAGCTCGAGGACAACGCGATCCTGTCGCCACGCGGATCGGTCAGCGTCGACGAGCGCACCAATACGCTGCTGGTCAAGGATACCAACTCCAGCCTCGCCAACGTACGCGTCCTGCTGGCCGAGCTCGACATCCCGGTACGCCAGGTATTGATCGAATCGCGCGTGGTCATTGCCAACGACGACTTCAGCAAGGAACTGGGTGTTCGTTTCGGTATCAGCAACGACAGCTTCGGTACCAGCACCACGGGCGACGGCGCGGTAACCGCCGGCAACCTGAACGGCATCACCGACCTGGTGAACAACAACACTTTCAATGCCGAGGATGGGCTTAACGTCAACCTGCCGGTACAGAACCCCACCGGTAGCTTTGCGCTGGCACTGGCCAAGTTACCGCTCGGCACCCTGCTGGAAATGGAACTGTCGGCGGCCCAGATCGAAGGCCGCGGTGAAGTGGTATCGAGTCCGCGGGTAATCACCGCCGATTCGCATACCGCTCGCATCGAACAGGGTGTGGAGATTCCCTACCTCGAACTGGACGACGGCGATGCAACGCTGAAGTTCAGGAAGGCGGTCCTGTCGCTCGAGGTCACCCCGCAGATTACCCCGGATGACCGCGTCATCATGGACCTCGATGTGCATAAGGACAACCAGGGCGAGCTGGTGGCTTTCGGCGCCGGCCTGGCCGCACCCAGTATCGATACCCGCGAGGTGCAGTCACAGCTGCTGGTCGACAACGGTCAGACCGTAGTGCTTGGCGGTATCTATGAAACCGAGAAAGCCACTCAAGTGAGCCGGGTGCCCTTCTTCAGCGACCTGCCACTGATCGGCAACCTGTTCAAGAACAGCATCCAGGTCGACGACCGCAGCGAGCTGCTAATCTTCGTGACCCCGAAGATTCTGCAGGGCACGAATATCGATATTCGATAACCGTAGTATTGCAACAACCAAAAAGGCAGCCCCGGTGGCTGCCTTTTTTGTTTAAGCTGAATCCGTTAATTCGGGTTTGAGTTATCATAGCCGCATGAGCCACCGCAATATTATCCTGATCGGGCCCATGGGTTCCGGCAAATCGACCATCGGCAATATCATTGCCAGGCGCTTGCATCGTGAATTTCAGGACAGCGATCAGCTTATCGAAAAACGCACCGGCGTCGATATCGCTCGTATTTTCGACATCGAGGGCGAGCAGGGTTTTCGTGACCGGGAAAGCAACGCGCTAATCGAGTTATTGAGCCAGGACAACCGGGTCATAGCAACCGGCGGCGGCTCGGTGATGCGCCAGGAAAACCAGAAATTGCTCAAGCAACGGGGATACATTATTTTTCTCGACACCTCGGTCAACCAGCAAATGAGCCGACTGGCACGCGACAAGAAAAGGCCGCTGCTGCAAACCGAAAATCCACGCAAGCGCCTCGAGGCCCTGTTGCAGGAACGTCGTCCGATTTATCTCGACCTTGCCGACCTTGCGGTAAAAACAGACAAACGCGCGGCGCGCCGCCTGGCGGCCGATATCATCAACCAGTTACCCGACAATCTGAAGTAGGCATGAACATCATTCACAAACTAGGGCTCGATCTCGGCGAACGCAGCTATCCAATT
The DNA here is from genome assembly GCA_009937625.1 of Gammaproteobacteria bacterium. GTDB lineage: Bacteria > Pseudomonadota > Gammaproteobacteria. The sequence continues at coordinate 10,957 of JAACFA010000050.1, forward strand.
TACATCGGCAGCGACCTGCTCGGGCAGGCCGAGCTGATCCGCCCGCACCTCCATGGCAGCTCGGCGTTGATCGTCTCCAACACGAGCGTCGCTCCACTCTACCTGGCGCGAGTCCAGCAGGCGCTGGAGGCTTGTGACATCCGGCAGGATCACCTGACTCTCGAAGATGGCGAGCAGTTTAAAACAATGGCGTCGATCGAATCCATCATCGACCTGCTGCTGCGCCAGCGCCACGATCGACGCTGCACCGTCATCGCGCTCGGTGGCGGCGTAGTTGGCGACGTCGCCGGCTTCGCGGCGAGCATTTATCAGCGTGGTGTCAATTTTATCCAGATGCCGACCACGTTGCTGTCCCAGGTCGATTCCTCCGTCGGCGGCAAGACCGGCGTCAACCATCCGCTCGGTAAAAACATGATCGGTAGTTTCTACCAGCCGCAGTGCGTGATCGCCGACATCTCCAGCTTCGCCACCCTGCCCGCGCGCGAACTTTCCGCCGGGCTGGCCGAAGTCATCAAGTATGGCCTTATTTACGACGCCGAATTTTTCACCTGGCTGGAACAAAACATGGATGGCTTGATGGCAGGTGACACCGATCTGCTGGCGCAGGCGGTGCTGGTTTCCTGCCAGATCAAGGCGCGCGTGGTGGAGCAGGACGAGCGCGAAGCGGGGCTGCGCGCGATCCTGAACCTGGGACACACCTTTGGTCACGCCATAGAGACGGTCATGGGCTATGGCAACTGGCTGCACGGTGAAGCCGTGGCAGCGGGCATGGTAATGGCGATCGACCTGTCGATACGCCAGGGCTGGATCGAAGATAGCGTGCGCCAACGCAGCATCGCCCTGCTGCAGCGGGCCGCGTTACCGGTAGAGCCACCCGCCGAGATTTCCAGCGAACAGTTCCTCGACGCAATGGCGGTCGACAAGAAGGCGGTAGACGGCAAGATCAAGCTGGTCTTGCTGCGCAAGCTCGGTGAAGCTTTTGTAACTGGCGATTACGGCCATGAACTGTTGTTACAAACACTGTCAGCCTGAAAAGTCATATCCTGCCATTTCGAATATTGCGAAACTATACCGATGGAGCGATGTAACACCCTTAAGGCCGTAAAATAACGGTTACCGATCTGCAACTATTAATTCTTGAATCGAGGCTTGCACTAAAATAGTGCAAACCCTGTGTATTCGATCTAACCTGCACCGGCCGGTCTCGACCCTAGTCGTTTGAATCCCCTCGGCCGTTTTGGCTATAGCCTAAAACTACACTCAGGCTGGATTAATTCATCATTTCTGATTATTCTGGCAGGTTCCGGAAAAGGCGGTTTTTACTCAAAAGGCGCCCCTGAAACATTACTCGACGCAGATTTAATCGAGCGTGACGCCACGGCAAGGCTGCTCGGAACGAAAGACTGCGCGAAGAAATACCATTAAGGTGCAGCATGTTGAACGGCGAAAACAACAAATTCGATAAGGGTCTCTACGATCCGCGAAACGAGCACGATTCTTGTGGCATCGGCTTCATAGCCGATATCAAGAACCGCAAGAGTCACAAGATTGTTCGCGACGGGCTAACAATTCTCGAAAATCTCACGCATCGCGGCGCGGTCGGCGCGGATCCACTGGCGGGAGACGGCGCCGGTATCCTGATACAAATCCCTGACCGCCTGATGCGCTCCGAAGCGGAAACGCTCGGTTTCGAATTACCGCCTGCCGGAGAATACGCGGTCGCCATGGTATTCATGCCGCAAAACGAATCGACCCAGAAGGAATGCGAATTCGCGCTCGAGCTGATCGCGAACGAGGAAGGGCAGAAGGTGCTCGGCTGGCGCGACGTGCCGCGCGACAATGCCTGCCTCGGATTCAGCGTCAAGCCGAAGGAACCGGTGATTCGGCAGTTCTTCATCGGCCGCGGCGAGAACTGTCCGCACACCGCCGCCTTCGAACGCAAGCTGTTCGTGATTCGCAAGAGCGCTCACTTCAGGATTCGCCGAATAAAACCCGAGTCTCACGAAGAGTTCTACGTCGCCTCGATGTCGACCAGCACACTGTTGTACAAGGGCATGGTGCTGGCCGGTAACCTGTCGAAATATTTTATCGATCTTCAGGACGAACGCGTCGAGTCGGCGCTCGCCCTCGTGCACCAGCGCTTTTCGACCAATACCTTTCCGAGCTGGGAGCTGGCGCAACCCTTCCGATTCCTGTGCCACAACGGCGAGATCAACACGGTCCGCGGCAATATCAACTGGATGCACGCGCGCCGGGCCAACATGCAGTCAGACCTGTTCGGTGAAGACCTCGAAAAACTATGGCCGCTGATCGGCGACGGTAACTCGGACTCCGCGACCTTCGACAACTGCCTCGAGCTGCTGGTCGCCGGCGGGTATTCGCTGGCGCATGCCATCATGCTGATGATACCGGAGGCTTGGCTCGACAACCCGCTGATGGACGACAATCGGCGCGCCTTTTACGAATACCACGCCGCGCTGATGGAGCCCTGGGACGGTCCCGCCGCGGTCGCTTTTTCCGACGGTCGACAGATCGGCGCCACTCTCGATCGCAACGGCCTGCGTCCGGCGCGCTACCTGATCACCGAAGACGATACCGTGGTGATGGCCTCGGAAATGGGCGTACTGGACATCCCGGAAGAAAAAATCGTCAAGAAATGGCGCCTGCAACCCGGAAAAATGTTTCTCATCGACCTGGAACAGGGCCGCATCATCGACGACGAGGAATTGAAGGAGCAGCTGGCAAGCGCAAAGCCCTACCAGCAATGGCTGGACAAAACCCAGATCAAGCTCGAAGACGTACCTGCCGAAGTCGCCGCGATGGTACCCGACGCGTCGACGCTGCTCGATTGCCAGCAAGCCTTCGGCTACACGCGCGAGGACATCGATTTCTTCCTCAAGCCGATGGCCGTCGCCGGCCAGGATCCGGTCAGCGCGATGGGTCGCGACGTTCCGCCGGCGGTGCTGTCGCACCGGGCCAAGAACCTGTTCGACTATTTCAAACAGAATTTTGCCCAGGTAACCAACCCGCCGATCGACCCGATCCGCGAAGAATTGGTCATGTCGCTGGTGTCGTTGATCGGCCCTAGACCGAACCTGCTCGATCTCAAGTCCGGCGGCAAGCACAAGCGTCTGGAAGTGCATCAACCGATCCTCTCCAGCGTGGACCTCGAGAAAATCCGCCGCATCGAAGACTTCGAACACAGCACCTTCAGGACCTACACGCTCGATATCATCTACCCGGCGAAAGAAGGCGCGGCCGGCATGAAAGCCGCCATCGATCGGCTGTGCCACAGAGCCGGCAAGCTGGTCGAGGAGAGCGGTTTCAATATTCTGATCCTGTCGGACCGGGCCGTCGATACCGACTCGATCGCGATCCCGTCACTGCTCGCGACCGGCGCGGTGCACCACTACCTGATTCGTCACGGCCTGCGAACCGACGTCGGCATCGTGGTAGAGACCGGCGAAGCCCGCCGGGTGCACGATTTCTGCCTGCTGGCCGGTTACGGCGCTGAGGCGATCAATCCCTACCTGGCGCTGGACAGTATTACCCACATATTGCCCGGCCTCGATGAAGATCTCGATGTCGACGAGGCGCATGGCCGCTACATCAAGGCAATCAATAAGGGCATTCTAAAAGTTATGTCGAAGATGGGCATTTCGACCTACCAGTCGTATTGCGGCGCGCAGATTTTCGACGCGGTCGGCTTAAGCAGCGCCTTCGTCGACAAGTATTTCACCGGCACCGCGACGGCAGTCGAAGGGATCGGGCTCGCCGAAGTGGCCGAGGAAACGGCTCGTCGACACAAGGCGGCCTACGGCAACGAGCCGATGCTGCGCAACTCGCTCGATGTCGGCGGCGAGCTGGCCTACCGTCATCGTGGTGAAAAGCATGCCTGGACCCCACAGACCATTTCCCTGCTGCAACATGCGGTGCGCTCCGGCGACTATGAAAAGTACAAGGAGTACAGTGCGCTAATGAACCACCCCGGCGGCAGAGTAAAAAACCTGCGCGGCCTGTTCGAATTCAGGTTCGACCGCGAACCGGTGCCACTCGACGAGGTAGAGCCGGCCAGCGAAATCGTCAAGCGCTTCGCTACCGGCGCGATGTCTTTCGGTTCTATCTCCTGGGAAGCTCACACCACTCTCGCGATCGCGATGAACCGTCTCGGCGGACGCTCCAATACCGGCGAAGGGGGCGAGGAAGCGGAGCGCTTCGGGACCTTGCCGAACGGCGATTCGATGCGTTCGCGGGTTAAGCAGATCGCCTCGGGGCGCTTCGGCGTCACCGCCGAATACCTGGTGAACGCGGACGACATCCAGA
>JAACFA010000051.1 GCA_009937625.1 Gammaproteobacteria bacterium
AACAAATCGAAGACTGCAAAAAACCTCAATCAGACCAAGTTCCTGGCGCGCGAATTACAGGAACTGCGCCGTCTGAAAGACGAAACCGTGATTCCGACCGATTCTTACGAAAAGGCCAAGAAACTGATTTTCACTCACAAGGCCTTCAGCTCCAGCGAATAGTTACCCGGCCATATCCCCTTTATATCCCCGCCAGGCCATTACCGGGGCTCGAGAATCATGTAGAATAATCGCTTTTTCTGGCGACCGATTAATGCACCTGGATTCACTCACCGCGATTTCGCCGATAGACGGCCGATATGCCGCGAAAACCGCAGGGCTGCGCCCCATATTCAGCGAGTATGGCCTGATCTACCATCGCCTGTTGGTCGAGGTGCGTTGGCTCCAGGCGTTATCGGCAAATGACGCTATTGCCGAGGTCCCGCAGTTTTCCAGCGCGGCCAACGAGCTGCTGGAATCGATTATCGAAGATTTCGATCGGTCTCAGGCACAGCGCATCAAGGATATCGAGAAGACCACCAATCATGACGTCAAGGCGATCGAATACTTCCTCAAGGAACGCGTAGCGCAAAACGACGAGTTGAACGCGGTCTCCGAATTTATTCACTTTGCCTGCACCTCCGAAGACATCAATAACCTGTCACACGGCCTGATGCTGAAAACCGGCCGTGATGATCTGCTGCTGCCCGCGATTGCCGAGGTCGAGGCGATGATCAGCGCGCTGGCGCGGCAGCACGCCGCGGTCCCCATGATGAGCCGTACCCACGGACAACCCGCCTCGCCAACCACGCTGGGCAAGGAAATGGCGAATGTCGCCTATCGGCTGCGGCGCCAGATGAAACAGATTGCAGCGATCGAAATCCTGGGCAAGATCAACGGCGCGGTGGGTAATTATAACGCTCATCTAAGCGCCTACCCCGAGTGTGACTGGCAAACGATAGCAAACCAGTTTGTCGATTCCCTCGGCCTCGCCTGGAATCCCTACACCACGCAGATCGAACCGCACGACTATATCGCCGAACTGTTCGACGCCACTGCTCGCCTTAACACTATTTTGATCGATTTCAGCCGTGACATCTGGAGCTACATCTCGATCGGCTATTTTCGCCAGAGAACCATCGCCGGCGAAGTCGGTTCGTCGACCATGCCGCACAAGGTCAATCCGATCGACTTCGAAAACGCCGAGGGTAATCTCGGCATAGCCAATGCCATACTGGGACACCTGGCACAGAAACTGCCGATTTCGCGCTGGCAGCGAGACCTGACCGACTCTACCGTACTGCGTAACCTCGGTACCGGTTTTGGCCACTTGCTGATCGCGCTAGATTCGCTCAAGCGCGGTATCGACAAACTCGAGGTAAACGCCGAGGTCATCGCCGACGACCTCGATCGTAACTGGGAAGTCCTGGCCGAGCCGATCCAGACCGTGATGCGGCGCTACGGTATCGAGCAGCCATACGAGAAACTCAAGGCGCTGACGCGCGGGCAGAAGGTCGATGCCGAGGCGGTACGCCAGTTCGTCGAAGCGCTGGATATTCCCGAATCCGCGCGGCGCGAGCTGCTGGCGCTGACGCCCGCCAGCTACATCGGTAACGCGGTAGCGCAAGCCGAGAAAATATAAGCGCTATGTGGCAACTAGAGGGATTTGACAGCGCGGAGTTCATCCGCGAGTACTGGCAGAAAAAACCCTGCGTCCTGCGCAACGCCTTCCCCGGCTTCGAGTCCCCGATAAGCCCGGAAGAGCTTGCCGGGCTTGCCTGCGAGGAGGACGTGCATTGCCGCCTGGTGATCGAAAAGGATGGCGCCAGTCCCTGGCAATTGCGTTACGGGCCATTCTCGGACGAGGACTTCCTCGAACTCCCCGAAACCCACTATTCCCTGCTGGTTTCGGAATGCGAGAAATGGTTACCCGAACTGGGCGATCTGCTGGACCAGTTTCGTTTCATTCCGAACTGGCGCATCGACGACCTGATGATCAGCTACGCCCCGCAGCATGGCTCGGTCGGGCCGCACGTCGACGAATACGATGTATTCCTGCTGCAGGCGCTCGGCACCCGGCGCTGGCAATACAGGGATGAACGGCTCGAAGACCCGCGGCTGATACCGAATCTCGATCTTGCCATCCTCAGCGAGTTCGACCCGGACCAGGATATCGTGCTGAATCCCGGGGATATGCTCTACCTGCCACCCGGGATTGCTCATCACGGCGTCGCGCTCGAGCGCTGTATGACCTACTCCATCGGGTTTCGTGCGCCCGACGCGGTTTCGACCTTCGAATCCTTTGCCCTCGAACTCGAACGCCTGGGCGGGAGCGTACCGCGCTACCGTGATCCGGACCTCGAGCTCGACCGCCACAACGCGGAGATCACCGATCTCGAAATTGCCCGTTTCAGGGCATTGACGATCGAGTTGTTGGAGCAGGCTCCCGAGCTATGGCGTGACGCGGTCGGCAAGATGCTCTCCGATAGCGCCATCGGCCAGGAGGCCGAAAGCGAGCAACCGGTGTTCGTTTCCGACCTGCTGGCCCGCGACTGGATACGCCACCCCGAGACCCGGATGTTCTATCACCTGTCCAGCGACAATATCCAGCTGTACTACAATGGTCATATGCACGAATTGCCGCATACCCCGGAAATACTCGAATACCTGCAGCAACTGTGTGACCAACGAGAATGGCCGGCAGCGCTTATCAATCGCTGCATCGATATCGAGCCACTCGAAAAGTTGTTGCTCGAACTCGCCTCCAGGTCGGCGATATTAGAAATCGATGAGTAAGTTTTAATATTAAATTCAATAATTTATGGAAGATAATTCAAGTATAGTATTAAATGGCAGACTGGATTGTAGAGAAGCTGCGAAAACCCTGATCCTGGGCTCGGTGGGGCGCGTCTACATCGCCTCCCAGCACCTCGAACCGGAAATTTACAACGACGCCGAAATCCATCAACACCTGTCGCAACTCGCCACCAGTAATCGCAACTCCGATATCCGCATCATTGCGCACGATACCCGCGTAGCCGCGAACCAGGGGCACTACCTGATTCACCTGGCGCAAAAACTGCCCAGTTTTGCACAAATTCGCACCACGGTGACGCCGGCGCATCGCAATTTCAGGGAGAGCTGGCTGATCGCCGACGACGGTGCCTATATGCGCATTCGCAACCCGGAGCGCTACGAGGGATATTACGAGATCGATAACAAGCTCGAATGCCGCTCTTACTACGACGATTTCATGGAAATGTGGGAAGCCTGCGTACCGGACCAGAACAGCCGGCGGCTCAGCCTTTGAACCTCGGCTCGGCGCGCCCGCGAAAGCCGCTGTCCTCGATGACCAGCAAGCGGCCGGGCGATTCGCCCGCGGGCACGGCGCCGTGCACCTCGTCGCCGACGGTGGTAACGAATATCTGATCGAGTTCGTTGCCGCCGAACGTGACGCTGCTGACTATTTGCCCGGGAACCTGCAGGCGCATATCGACTTCACCGTCGGGCGAGATTCGAAGCAGGCATTCGTCATCCCACTGCGCGCTCCAGATAAAACCTTCCGCGTCGACCGTGGCCCCGTCCGGATTGCATCCTGCGAGCAGCACGCGGCCGTTGCGCGGCTTCTGGGCGGGCCCGTAGTCGAACACTTCGATCACTCCTTCGTCGCGCCCGGTAACATAGAGCAAATCGCCCGCTTCGTCGAAACAGGGTCCGTTAAAGCACTCGAATCCATCCAGTATTTGCTCCACTTCGAGCCGCGGTGACAGGCGAAACATCGGGCAATTCTCACTTTGCCGGTAGTCGATATTCATGCCACCCGCGACAAACGAACCAAAAGGATCGACCTTGCCGTCGTTGAGGCGCAGACCTTGGCGCCCGGCCAGCGGTATCGCGATGGCCTCGACCTCGCCGGTTTGCGGCTCGAACGCATAAAATCCCTGATCCATTGCCAGTATCAATCCGCCGCGCTCGCGCAGCGCGAGGCTACCAACCTGCCTGCCGGGCAACTTCCACGACTCGGTGCGAGCGCTCGCGCTATCGTAGCGAAAGAGTCTCGGAGCATAGCTATCGACCCAGTAAAGCGCCTGTTCCGTTACGTCCCACAGCGGTCCCTCTCCGAGATGGCATTGCTGATCGTCGAGCGCATAAATTTTCATGCCGATTCGGTTTTAACGGCCGCCCGCGATAAATCGCTGCCGAGCGTCGCCGCGAATTCGAGCACTTCGTCGAGATCGGAAGTGCGCCGCATCGGCGGCAGGCTGGCCAGCATACCGCGACCGTAAGCCTTCGAATTCAGGCGATTGTCGCACAGCGCGACGATACCCGAATCGCCGACGTCGCGAATCAGGCGCCCTACTCCCTGGCGCAGGCTGATCGTGGCCTCAGGAATCTGCACTTCGACGAAGGCATTGCCGCCCCGTTGGTTAACCCGCTGCAGGCGTTTACGATACACCGGATCCTGTGGCGATTTGAAAGGTAGCTTGTCGATGATCACGCAACGCAGCTGGTCCCCCTTGACGTCTACGCCTTCCCAGAAACTGCTGGTTCCTAGCAATATCGGGTTTTCTGACTGGACGAATTGATGCAGCAATTCGTTGCGCTGGAGTTCGCCCTGCACCAGCAAAGGGTAATCGAGATGTGCGCGCAAAAACTCCGCGCACCAGCTCAGCATTCGATAACTGGTGAACAGGATAAAGCAATGCCCCTCGGTCGCTTCGACCAGGCGGCGGCATAGTTCGCCGAACAGCAGCGGGTAGCGTTCGTCGGATGGATCCGGTAGCTGCGCCGGCAGGTAAAGCAGCGCCTGTTTCTCGTAATCGAAGGGGCTGTCAAAGCTGGCGCAATCGATACCGTCGAGACCGAGGCGATCGCAGTAATAGCTAAACGATTGCTGCGAGCTGAGCGTGGCCGAGGTAAAAAACACCGATCTGAAATCCGCCAATTCGAGCTGCTGATGAAAGGCCTGTGCCACTTCCAGCGGTGACTGGGCCAGGCGAAAGCTGCGCTCGTTCAACTCGTACCAGCTTACCTGGTTTTCGTCCGCTGACAGAAACGCCTGTAACGCGGCCTTTAATGCCCGCAGCCGGCGCTGACACATGCCCAGCTCCTTGCCGCGGCTGACCATCGGCTCCAGTTCGTCATCCAGCGCATCGATGGCCTGCTGCAGGGAGGTTACCGCCTGCCGGACCGCGGGCGCATTCTGGATTCGTTCCCATTCGGCTTTTTGCGGGAACGAACGCAACGCCAGGCGTAGATCGGCCGCACATTGCTCCAGGCGATTGCACCGTTTCCTCAGGGCCTTCGACTCCGCTGCTTCGGCGATCTCGGCCTCGATGATGTCGCGGCACAGCAGGTCGATTTGTCGCATCGTGACCTGTTGTCCATAAAAATTGCCGGCGATGTCGGGTAGCTGATGCGCCTCGTCGAATATCAACACGTCGGCATCCGGCAATATTTCGCCGAAACCATCCTGTTTTAGAGCCAGGTCCGAGAAATAGAGATGGTGGTTGATCACCAGGATGTCGGCGTCCATTGCCTGTTTGCGCGCCTTGAGCACGAAACAGCGATCGATCTCGGGGCACTCGCCGCCCAGGCAATTATCGGCATTCGAGGTGGCGTAGTACCACAGGCTGTCGTTTTCCGGTATCCCGGCAAATTCGCCGATATCACCGCTCTCGGTATGCTCGGACCAGGCCGCCAGCGCGGCAAAGATCGATGCCATCTCGCGGCTCTTGAAACGATCCTCGGCGCGATAGCGCTGCAAGCGTTGCGGGCAGCAGTAGTTGCTGCGCCCTTTCAACAGCGCGACCTTCTTGTCGCTAACGATCGCCCGGCGAATCAGGGGAATGTCTTTCTCGAACAGCTGGTCCTGCAGGTTGCGGGTGCCGGTCGATATCACCACCCTGGCGTCACTCAGAAAAGCTGGCACCAGGTAAGCGAAGGACTTGCCGATACCGGTGCTGGCCTCGATCACGCGCGATTCGCCGAGCCCGATCGCCTCGTCGATCAGCGCGGCCATGCCGAGCTGGCTGTCCCGCGGTTCGAAATCGTCGATATAGTCGCCGATAATGCCGTCAGGACCGAGCACCGCCGACACATCCAGTTCGCTTGCCAGTGCTCCCATCGTTATCCCTGCTGGCACTTTTCCCTGAGTTGCTGGTTAGCGTGTTCTAAATCGTCTGCACTGCTGCTGTAACTGCGTGAACGTTCGACCATTTCGAGGCAGCGCAGGTTGTCTCCGCTGCGCCAGTAGGTTTCTGCCAGGTAGTGCCAGCTATGCGGATTGCGCGGCTCGATCTTGATCGCACGCTGCAGCAAATCGATCGCCTGTTGATATGCCTGGCGCACGAGTGCTTGCCTGGCGTTGCGCTGCAGTTCGGCAACCGCGCCCTGCTGCCCGGGCTGGCTCTGTCCCGCCGGCAACTGGTAGCGGTTGTAGCGCGGCTCGGTGGCGCAGGCGGTTAATACCAGCGCGAGGATGACAAGGCTGTTGATTCGAATCAGGGACATGCGGATCTACGGGTGGGCAACTGCCCTTGCGGAAAGGGTAACAATACACCATTTTCGCAGGATTTTTGGACTATTCCGCCGTTTTCGGGATTGATCGTGCGCCAGCTAAGGCTGCCGTCGTGGCTTAGCTTGAAGGATTCGAATCCCTGCGCCTCCATGATATCCGACCACACCCGCAGGGCACCGCTGGCACCGGTCAGGTTGATGGGCTTGTTATCGTCGCGCCCCAGCCAGACCACGGTCAGCAGGCGCCGCGAGAAGCCCGCGAACCAGGAGTCGCGTGCCGCGTTGGTGGTGCCGGTCTTGCCGGCCAGGCTGCGACCGGGAAAGCGCTGCGCCAGGTAGCTTGCGGTGCCGGACTCGGCGACGCCGATCATCGCGCGCTGTACCTGCAGCACGCGCGCCTGGTCGAACAGCTTGTGCGACTCCAGCGGCACCCTTTCGAGATTGCGATACTGCTGGTCGCTGACGCTGCGTATCGTGGTCAACGGCGTGAAATAGCCGTTGTTGGCGATAACCTGGTACATCTGCCCGACTTCGTAGGCCGACATTGCGGTAGTCCCGAGCAACATCGACGGGTATACCACGTCGTGCTTCAACAGCTTGATTCTGTCCAGGTCCTGCGCCAGCGCCTCGAGACCGCCATCGACACCGAGCTGCACGAAAGGCAGGTTGTAGGAGCGAATAAATGCCTGGTAAAGGCTCATTTCACCATGCAGTTCTCGATCGTAATTGCGCGGCTCCCAGACCTTGCCATCCGATTGCCGAATCCGGATCGGCTCGTCCCTGACCTTGCTCGCCAGCGTCAACTCTCCCTGCAGCAGGCTGTAGAGCAGTAGCGGTTTGATCAGCGACCCGATCGGTCTTTGCGCCATTAGCGCGCGATTAAATCCGGGAAAATCGGCTTCCCGGTCGCTGACCAGGGCCTGGATATCGCCGTTAAGATAATCGGCCATGATGACCGCGGCCTGCAGTTCAGGCTGGTTGAAGCGACTCAGGCCACGTGCCAAACCCAGTTCGAGGTTACGCTGCATCAGCGGGTCGAAGGCGGTAAACACGCGCAACCCGCGGCGGGACAATTCGTCGGCGGAGTAACTTGTCTGCAGCTGGCGCTTGACCAGGTCGAGGTAGGCCGGAAACGGGTTGACTCCGGGCAGGCGATCCACGATGCCGAGCGGAGCCGCGATCGCGACGTCAAATTCCCGCTCCTCGAGCAGACCCTGCTGGAACATGATCTTGAGCACCAGGTTGCGCCGCTCGAGCGCCCTGCCCGGCGACTTGAACGGGTTATAGCGGGACGGACCCTTGACCATGCCCACCAGCAGCGCCAGGTGCTGCGCCTCGAGGTGATCGACACTGCGCCGAAACAGCATGCGGCTGGCACGCGCGAAACCGTGAATCGCGATACGATTCTGCTGCAGCAGGAAAACCTCGTTGATATAGGCCGTTAATATCGTCTGTTTGCTGAACCGAAGTTCTAGCAACAATGCCATGAAGGCCTCGTTGATCTTGCGCAAGAGCGATCTTTCCGGCGTCAGGAACATATTCTTGGCCAATTGCTGCGTCAGCGTGCTTCCGCCCTGCACCGTCTTGCCCGCCTCCAGGTTCACCAACAGGGCCCGTGCAATAGCCCTCGGATCGATCCCGTGATGCCGATAAAACTTGCGATCCTCGACCGCGATCAGGGCGTTAACCAGCCGTGCCGGAACCTCGTTCTCGGCCAGCAGCAACCGGTCTTCGTCGTTGCCGGGATAATAGCTGCCGATAATGACCGGCGGCAGGCGGAACAGCGACAGGTCGACGCCGCTGGTAGAATCGGTTAGAGCCGCGACGCGCTGCTCGTCGAAAAATACCTGCAGCAGGCGAGCGGGTTGTAATCCGCTGGAAAACTCGAAGGCTCGCGCGTGCAGCTCGATCGATTCACCGAGCCTGCGGTACTGGCCCGGCAAGGGCTCGGCATCGACCCTCAGATAGCTCGACAGGCCGAGCTCGTACTCGAGTTGACCGGAGGTCAGGGCCAGCCCGGGAAAAAGCTCCAGCGCCCTGGCGTAGACGCGCGACGGCAACGCCCAGGTATCGCCCTCGAAACGCGCATTGATCAGATGGTTGAGATAGCCGAGGTAGACCGCACCAGCGGCGAGCAAAACCAGCAGCAGGTAGCCCGCGTACTGGCGCTTGGCGCGCGGTCTTGCCGCAGGCTTTTTCTTACGTTTTGCTTTGCGTGGCATCGCGGCGCCGATTCTTCCCCGCGACTAGAGCAGTTCCCGCTTTGCCCTGACCCCCGCGGCGAGTTCGCGCAGCAAGTTCTCGGAATCTTCCCAGCCGATGCAGGCGTCGGTAATACTCTGACCGTAGGTGAGTTCAGCTCCGGCCTTGAAATCCTGTCGCCCTTCTACCAGGTGCGATTCGATCATCACGCCGAAGATGTTGTCCTGGCCGGTTTTGATCTGGTGGACAATATCGCGACACACCTCGACCTGCTTGTGGAACTGCTTCTGGCTATTGGCGTGGCTGCAATCGACCATCAGGCGCGGATTGAGTCCGGCCGCCTCGAGTCGTGCGGTCGCATCGGCGACGCTGACGCGGTCGTAATTCGGGCGATCGCTGCCGCCGCGCAGGATGACGTGGGTATACTCGTTTCCGGTGGTGGTGAAGATCGCGGAGTGCCCCTGCAGCGTGATCGAAATAAAATGGTGCGAACCCTGCGCCGCGCGCATGGCGTCGATGGCGACCTGTACGCCACCGTCGGTGCCGTTTTTGAAGCCTACCGGGCAGGACAGGCCCGACGCCAGTTCCCGGTGCCCCTGGCTCTCGGTGGTGCGCGCGCCGATAGCGCCCCAGGATACGAGGTCGGAAATATACTGCGGGCTAATCAGGTCGAGATATTCGTGACCCGCCGGAATACCCTTTTCGGCCAGGCTCAGCAAGAGTTCGCGCGCCTTGCGCACGCCCTTGTTGATGTGGAAGCTGCCGTCCAGGTCAGGATCGTTTATCAGGCCTTTCCAGCCCACGGTGGTGCGCGGCTTCTCGAAATAAACCCGCATCACGATGAGCAGGTCGCCCTTTAGTTCGTCGATCATATTCGCCAGGCGATCGGCATACTCGTGCGCGGCCTCGGTATCGTGAATCGAACAGGGGCCGATGATCACCACCAGCCGGTCGTCATTGCCATCGAGAACGTCATAGATCTGCTGGCGGGCTTCGGTGACGGTCGCGGCAGCCTTTTCGCTCAGCGGCAGCTCCTGCATCAACGCCTCGGGCGTCTGGATTTCCTTGGTACCGCTAATTCGCAGGTCTTTGGTTTGTTGCATTATCATTTCGGTTGCATTCCGGGACAGCTATCCGCTTGAAAAAAGGCGATATTCTTATCGATCGGGGTCTTAATTACCAGCGCTAAATGTCTCCAGCAAGGCCCGTGTCTGGCTGGCTTCGAGCCGTGGGCCGAACTGCGTAACGATCTTGGCCGAGGCCAGTGAGGCCAGGTCGCCCGACTGGTGAAAGCTCATCCCCTGGGACAGGCCGTACAGGAACGCACCGGCAAACATATCCCCCGCGCCCAGCGTATCGATCGCCTTGACCGTCTTCGGTTTCACCTCGATCAGGTTCAGGCCATCGAATACGAGCGCACCATCCTTGCCGCGGGTGATCGCGAAGTTGCGCGAGATCTTCTTGAATAGTTCAATCGCTACTTCGAGGCTATCGGTCGCGGCCAGTTCCAGCGCCTCGTCTTCGTTGGCAAACAGCAGGTCTAGCTGGTCGCCGATCATGGCCTCGAGCGACTCGCGGAAAAACTTCACCATGTTCGGATCGGACAGGGTTAACGAGGTCTTGACGCCGCGAGCCTCGGCAATACGGCGGACCTCGATCGCGGCGTCGCGGGTATTGTCGGCGCTCGCGAGGTAACCCTCGATGTAAACGTACTCGGATTGCTTGATTGCCTGCTTATCGATATCACTAACGTCGAGTTCGCCGCTGACACCGAGAAAAGTGTTCATCGTGCGATCGGCGTCGGGGGTTACGAACACCAGGCACTTGCCGGTTATGCCGGCGGGAAGCGGTTTGTAATCCAGGTTCGAATTTACGCCCGACTCATGCAGGTCACGGGCAAAGACCTGCCCGGTCATGTCGTTGGAAACGCGGCAGTCGAAATGCGTTTTGGCGCCCATCTGCGCCAGCGCGATGATAGTATTCGCCGCCGAGCCGCCGCAGGTCATACTCTCGTGAGACTCTCCCAGTTGCGCAATCAGGCTGTTCTGGCGCTGCTCGTCGATCAGCGTCATGACACCCTTGTCGATACCCATCTCGACTAACGTGTGCGGGTTCGAGTGATATTCGATATCGACCAGCGCGTTGCCGAGCGCGTATACATCAAACTTCTTCATAAATGTCCTTCAATCAGTAGCTTACTCAGGCGTTCTTACCCGTCTTGTCAGCTAGGCAGGATAATCTTTTGATTCGCGTGTGAAAACTAAATTAATTGGTAGATACTGCCAGAAATTACTTTCCAAAGCAGCCCAAAAAGAATATAAAAGTGGCGCTTTCAAGGAAACGGGGGAAGTAAAAATGTACCGCATTGAAACTACCGACCCGATTACCGGACGAGCGCTCACGGAACTCGTAGACATGCCTTACGTGATCGAAAACGATAACGAAGACAGCGTGGTGATTTATTTCGAGTCCGAGTACAACCGGGATCTGTATCTGCAGAATCCCGGACAGCACAGGCAAGAACATCGTGCGAAGCGCCACTCCTGAGTATCGGTAAAAACTGCTAATAATCAATCACCGGAGTCTTACTTTACAGGCCATCGTATCGATGGCTTCTATTTGGCTTCAACTATAGCCAAACTAAATCAAATCTATAAATAAAATTAACTTCATTTATATATTTTAATTGATACCATACGCTGCTCGAAAAGTAATTTTCACCCACAACTGGAGGCAACATGTCCCTTAAAGGATCACAAACCGAACAAAATCTGAAAGACGCGTTTGCAGGCGAATCACAGGCTAACCGCCGCTATCTTTATTTTGCGGCAAAAGCCGACGTCGAAGGTTTCAACGACGTTTCAGCGGTATTCCGCTCAACAGCCGAAGGCGAAACCGGCCATGCTCACGGCCACCTCGAGTATCTTGAAGAAGTTGGGGACCCGGCGACAGGTTTACCGATAGGTAATACCGAGGACAACCTGAAGGCCTCTATTGCCGGCGAGACCCACGAGTACACCGATATGTACCCAGGGATGGCAAAGACCGCGCGCGATGAAGGCTTCGACGAAATCGCCGACTGGTTCGAAACCCTGGCAAAAGCAGAGCGTTCGCACGCAAACCGCTTCCAGAAAGCGCTCGACAACCTCGACGCTTAATAAACCTCGGACGGGCCGTGAAAACGATTGTTTTTGCGGCCCGTACGCACTAGTTCCCAAAAATTATGTCCACTACATCTCGTGAAGGCAGTCTCGAAGCACCTACTCGCCACCCGTTAGGCCAGAATGACCCGGGCTTCTATGACGAGTCCGCGCTGATGGACGAACTCGAGCGCGTCTACGATATATGCCACGGCTGTCGTCGCTGCGTCAGCCTGTGTAACGCATTCCCGACGCTGTTCGATCTGGTCGACGAATCCGAAACGATGGAAGTCGACGGAGTCGACAAGCAGGACTTCTGGAAGGTCGTCGATCATTGTTACCTGTGTGATTTATGCTACCTGACCAAATGCCCCTATGTTCCGCCGCATGAATGGAACGTGGATTTTCCTCACCTGATGCTGCGCGCCAAAGCGATCGGATACAAGAAAGGCCGCGCCAAGTTTCGCGACAAGCTGGTTTCTTCGACCGACACCGTGGGCAGCTTCGCCAGCATCCCGATCGTCGCCAACGTCGTAAACGCGGCCAATCGCAACGAGCATACCCGCGCCCTGCTCGAATCCGCGCTGGGTGTGCACGCCGATGCGCGCCTGCCCGAGTACCACAGCAAAACCCTGAGCAAGCGCAGTCGCGACCACAAGCCGGGTGAATTCGAAGTCGTCAACACCGATAAAACCACGGGTAAGGTCGCCATCTTCGCCACCTGTTACGGCGAGTACAACGAACCGCAGGTCGCCCAGGATCTGCTGGCGGTCTTCGAACACAACCAGATTCCGACCATGATCGTCAGGGACACGGTTTGCTGCGGCATGCCGAAACTCGAGCTAGGCGACCTCGATGCGGTGGAAAAACTCAAGGATCACAATATCCCGCTGCTGGCCAGGCTGGTCGACGAGGGTTGGGATATCATCTCGCCCGTGCCCTCCTGTACCCTTCAGTTCAAACAGGAATTGCCACTGATGTTTCCCGAGGACGCCGACGTTAGCAAGGTGCAGCAGGCCTTTTTCGATCCCTTCGAGTACCTGGCGCTGCGGCACAAGGCAGGTCTGCTGAATACCGATTTCGCGCACAGCATCGGCAAGATCAGCTACCACGTCGCCTGTCACCAGCGCGTGCAGCGCATCGGCCTGAAAACCCGCGACATTTTGGCCCTGATTCCGGATACCGAGATCGACGCCATCGAGCGCTGTTCCGGACACGATGGCACTTACGCCATCAAAAAGGAGTTCCACGAGGTATCGATGAAAATCGTCAGACCGGTCGTCAACCGCGTCAAGAAAGCGGAACCCGACGCCTACGCCAGCGACTGCCCGATGGCAGGGCACCACATTTCTGCAGGGCTTGCCGACGGCAGCAGCACGCAGCACCCGATCAGCCTGCTGCGGCAAGCCTACGGTATATAGAAATTGGAGTTAAACATGAATCAGCAAATTACCCGTAACGACTTGATGAGCCTGGAACAGTATGCCGAAAAACGCGGCGAGTTCCGCCAGCAGGTGCTCGAACACAAAAAGCATCGCCAGGTGGCGCTTGGCCCCAACGCGACGCTCTACTTCGAGGACCGCTTAACCCTGCTCTACCAGATCCAGGAAATGCTGCGTATCGAAAAAGTTTTCGAGGCCGATGGCATCAACGAAGAACTCGAAGCCTATAACCCGCTGATTCCGAGCGGGCGCAACTTCAAGGCGACCTTCATGATCGAGTACCCCGATCCGATCGTGCGCGCCGCGCAGCTCGAAAAAATGGTCCGAATCGAAGACCTGGTCTGGATGCAGGTCGGCGAACACGACAAGGTCTGGTCGATTGCCGACGAAGACCTTGAGCGTTCAACCGAAGAAAAGACCTCCGCAGTGCATTTCCTGCGTTTCGAACTCAGCGACGACATGGCGCAGTCGCTAAAAAACGGCGCCGACTGGAAGATCGGCGTGCAGCATCCGGTTTATACTTACGAACTGGCTGTCGAGGGTGAAACCCGCCTGTCCCTGCTCAACGATCTGGACTAGCTTCCAGTCCTGCCGCAATCACCGCTGACGCTGCAGTCCCTCGGGCATGTTGTCCGCGGCCAGCATTTGCGGTGACTCGAGCAATTCTGGATCCTCGACGCAGGCGAGCAGGAAATCGATCGAGTCGAAGCCCCAGAAAACCTCGCCATCCAGCACGAAAGCGGGAACCCCGAACACGCCCGTTTCGATTGCCGACTCGCCGTTCTCCCTGAGCTGATTCTTGACCTTGTCGGCAGCCAGCTGCTCTTCCGCGTCCTGCATTCCCAGTTCCTCGAGCAATCGCTGCCACTGACCTGGATCGTCGGCGGAGCAGCCCTCGGCCCAGACAAATCGGAACAACCGCTGCACTGCTTCGATTTCGTTACCCAGCGCGACGCTGAGGCGCAGCAGTTTCAGCGGGTTGAATGGGTGCGCCGGCGGCAGCGTCAGCGCGATCTCGTTGCTATCGGCCAACCAGCGAATATGGCGGAAGGTGAAGCGTCGCATCGGTGGAATCTCGGCTGGCCCCAGGGTTTGCCAGTGATTCAATATAGCGGCAAACAGCACCGGTCGGGGGCGCAGTTCGATTTGCGGCGGGAAGCGCCACAGGCTCTCGCTTGCCAGGTAGGCAAACGGGGAGATGAAATCAAAGTACCAGTCGATTTGCTTCAAGCTGGGTTATCCATGGTTGCTCCGGATCCGATCTTACCAAGGGCTTCGAGTACGTGGAGCCGCCGGTCAATTTCGATGCCTTAGGTTTATCCGGCTTAATATGGTATAAGAAAACCGTCCTGGCATTTTACCTAACGTCTATGCAAATGACAGTTCGGGGTCTAATCGTAATTCTCGGCTTGACCCTGTTTACTACCGCAAGCGCATCTCCGGTCGCCAGGGTTACCGCACTGGCCTCGGCCGTCTGGCTTCACCAGGGCGACGAAAAAAGACGGCTGACGGCAAACGACGAACTGGGTATCGGGGACAGGATCGTCACCGGTGAGAATGGCCAGGCCGAAATCCAGCTATGGTCAGACCCGACACTGCGAATTTATCCCGGCACCGAAATCAGCATTCGGGCACGGGAAAAATCAGAAGAATCCTCGACGGGCAGCCCAGCCGCACTGTATCTTCAGCTCGGGAAAGTCTGCGCCAGAACCGGGCCACCCACCAGCACGGAACGTGATTTCGTCATAACCGTCGCGGACAAGATGATCGCCGTCATACATCAATCGGCGCATCTTTGCCTGTCGCGCGGCGAAGAACTGTCGTCGGTCCGACTACGAGACGGCAGCGTCGAAATTACCAATGCGATCGATCGAAGTATCCTGGTTCTCAGCGAGGCCGGCATCGAGCTCGACCTGAACGACGATGGTTCCTATCAACTCCTGCCACCGACGGATCCAGACGGACGCGAAGGTCCCCGATGACGATGCAATCAATGGAGTGGAAAGCGAGCGGCAGGCAGAGGCATACGTTTATACGCTTTACCTGTTTTCGACTCGCTCCGAGGACGTCGCCAACCAGGTCAACGAGAGATTACAGCAAGCAGGGCACGACACGCGGATCCTGGTCAACGAAAATGAATCCCCTGCCCGCTATCGCGTTGCCGTTGCGGGATTCGACTCGCTGCAGGCCGCCGAAGAATACGCCGCTTCCATAGTAGGCACCGCGGGTATCGCGGATAGCTGGATCGGTAAAGACCGCCCGCAGAGCGCCGACTGAAGCCAACCGGTCTTGCGATCTAAATCAAACCTTAGTGCTCAGCGCACTCGAGCGGCTGCGAGCGATCCGTAACCTAGGCGAAGCCGGGTGGATCCCACTGATCCATCATCTTCTGCCGGGCGGCGTCGAGCCGTTCGGACATCAACGAGGCGAAACGTTTGAACAAT
>JAACFA010000001.1 GCA_009937625.1 Gammaproteobacteria bacterium
CGATGACGGGCATGATGGCGCCAATGACCGGCATGATGAACCCGATGACGGGCATGATGGCGCCAATGACCGGCATGATGAACCCGATGACGGGTATGATGGCGCCGATGACGGGCATGATGAATCCGATGACGGGTATGATGATGGCGCCGATGGGCATGATGAATCCGATGATGATGGCGCCGATGACCGGGATGATGATGCCGGGCATGGGGATGCCTGGTATGCCGCCGATGGGTATGATGCCCGGAATGCCCGGAATGCCCGGAATGCCCGGAATGCCCGGAATGCCCGGAATGCCTGGAATGGGAATGCCCGGAATGCCTGGAATGGGAATGCCCGGAATGCCTGGAATGGGAATGCCCGGAATGCCGCCGATGGGCATGATGCCCGGAATGCCCGGAATGCCCGGTACTGGTATGCCGCCTATCGGACCGCAAACCATGCCCGGAATGCCGCCGATGGGTATGATGCCCGGTATGCCGCCAGCGGGCATGATGCCGCCAATGCCCGGCATGGGGGGGAACGCCCCGGGTGCAATGAATCCACAGGGCATCATGGATCCCAAGCAGTACGAGCAGTTTTATAAACAGTGGACCGACATGATGTCTAAAATGGCTCCATCGGCCGAACCTGAATCCGCTGAAACTCAGTAGGTGCTCGCGTTGATAAAGCGGTTTATTGCTATAACACTGTTAGCTGCTCTTTTGAGCGCCTGTTCTGGTGTGCCCGGGGACGAGGAAATCGAGATCCTGGTACGTGACAATCTGCTAACCGATGGCCTGGGTGACCTGTTCTCGCTGGAAAGCTTCAACAAAACCAATGGTTTCCGTGAAAGCGATAATGTCTATATCGTCGACGTCGAGTACGATCTCGTGTTCCAGAAGAGCTTTATCGACGTGGTGAAGGAAATTCGCGCCAATCCGACCGGGCCGCAGTACGGCATGTTTGGCTCGAAGCTGGTATTAACGGCGATTCAGTCAAATTTCGGCCAATTCGAAGTCGGTGACAAGATTCACAAGGTGGAAAAGGTAAGACTCCACCGTACCGAACAAGGCTGGCAGATCGCGAAGTAGAGATAATGGTTGAAGCGGCCGCCTGATTCAGTCATGCGGCCGCTTCAACCTGAATGGCAACGCTAAATGTGCAGGCTATCGCTGGTTTGCGACGTGGCCTGCATGTAACCCAGCATACCCTGCGCTTCGGCCTCGCGTGCCAGCTTCTCGGCTTCCTCGGCCTTGCCTTCTTTCAGTAATTTCTCCGCCTGCTTGATCATCTTGCCGGTATCGCGCCATTCACCGCCAACTGAATTGGCCTGCTTCTGGGCTTCTTTGGCGTCGGCGATCGCATCTTCCGCTGCGCCCGCGAATGCCGTCGATGAGAAAACCGCGCCGCTCAGGGCGATCGATGCGGCCAGCAATGTGGTCTTTAACGTTTTGTTCATAATGGTAGTTCCTCCTCAAAATAGCTATTTAATCATGAAATGATTCGTAACCCCAGATATCGGTATCGAATCCGGATTCTCTGATGTGATCGGCTCGCGCCGAAATGTAACGCTGGAATTCAGGCTCCTGAAGGTACGCCTTTTCCAGCACGTAGGCGTACACCGATTGAAAATGAAAGGTTTTGAGGAAGCCGTCGATTCGCATGACTTCCTCGCCCGCGGTATCGAAAAACACCAGTGACGGGGTGTAGCCGATACCGAGTTCCTGCGCCCACTGTCGGGCGCCCAGTTTTTTGCCGGCCGGCGTAGTCAGCATCTGGTTCGAGGCAACGTCGAACTGGACGTTGTTGGCCTGCAGCACCAGTTTGCGCGTCGCCTTGTCCTGTAATATGCGTTGGTGCATGGTCTGACACTCCGCGCAATCGGTCGATTCGAAATAAACCGCCAGCGGCTTGTCGGAGTTGGCAATTAGCTTGGCGAGATCGCGCTCCTGGAGAAAAAAATCCTCGTCGATCAGCTTGCCGCCGTCCGCGCCCAGCTGCTCCAGGCGATACTGTGAAAAACTGACGCTGGTTTCGCGTTTTTGCGCGACATATTCGAGCGCTGCGCGGAAATCCTCAGGTGGGTAGTAGCCGTTAAGGCGCAACACGGTCTTGCCGTTTTCGTCGAGAAATAGGAGGGTCGGGGTGTATTGCACCTTTAGCGCCGCGGCAAAAGTCTTCTCGGTAAAATCCCGGCCCCCGATGCTGACTACCTCGCGGTCGCCCCACATGTTGAGTGAAATACCGTCGAAATTCTGCTGGATATAAGACCTGAGATCTGGATCGGTAAAGTTTTCCTCCACCAGCCGGGCGCAGTAGGGGCAGTTCTCCTGGTGAAAGTAAAGCATGACCCGTTTGCCGGAGGCGCTGGCCTCGGCGACATCCTCTTCGAATTCCAGGAAACTTTCCTTGAACCATTCCGGCTTCTCGGACGGGATGGCGCCGAAGTATTTTCCAGGTTCGACTGCGCTGGCCGCGGCAGCCTGTAAAGATACTATCAGCACGCACACCCGGGCCAGGAAACGGCGGCCTGTTACCAACGATACTGTAGGTGCTAGGTAAGTCATAAATATCAAAGGTGTTAGACCAGGATCTATCGCTCCGGTTCGTGTTACGCGGGATTCGGATCGAACAGCCTATCAGATTCAGTGCTTTGATTCATCGGCCTGGCCATCGTCCCCTCGTTTTATTGGTATCAATCCCGATTTAGTTCCAGATTGTGCAGTTTTGCCCGTAGGTTAGTAAATATCGAATTCTGGATAGAGTCGACGGCAACAAAGGCGCCCGGTTCTCAGTCGTGAAAACTGCTGCCAGGATGATTAATGGCAATAATCTGATCTAGATCAAATCCTTTAGCCACTATAGGGATAGGATTTTGCCAATCATATCTAATGTTAGGTATGGGACGATATGGTATTTTTTGATTACCTATCGAAACGATAATTATCGACTGGAGAGACACAGCAATGAAGCGCCTGATTCTGGTATTTTTCGTCACTTGCCAAATGATCATTTCTTCCGCTGCGCTTGCCTGGTCACCGTTGGATGGGGTCGAGGAAGCTATCGATAGCATGCAGAATTGCCTGTTCACCACCGCCAGCAGCGAGCAAAGCCAGGAAGCTGGAGAAAAGGAACAAGAAGAAGAGCCAGATTGTGAGTAGGGTAAGAGTCACCGTTAAACTAACTGATAAAACCGATCCGGAGGATAAAGAATGAAATCCCAATTGCTTAAAACCCTGATGCTGAGCACGAGCCTGGTCTGGGCGGGTAACGCCCTGGCGGCCAAACCTGTCGGCATTACCCCCGATATGATGGACGCGACCGTCGTGCACGGCGGCAAGTCGGTCAAGATCATGCGCGACCAGAACAACAAGGCGGTCGTCAACCCCGCTTTTGCCAAGACTTCACGGCCCTGTCCGCCGTTCTGTATTCAGCCGATTGTGCTGGCGCCGGGCGTCGAAACGCTGGGTGAGAACGAAATCATCGATTACCTGGTCAGGATGAGCAACGGCGACAAGTCCATACTGGTGGTCGATTCACGCACGCCCGACTGGGTGCAAAAGGGCACAATCCCGGGGGCCGTCAATATTCCCTGGACCGCGCTCAATCCGGCCAAGGGCGCCGATCCGATATCGATCGGCGAAATCCTGGAAGGCCAGTTCGGCGCGAAATCACTCGAAGGGCTTTGGGATTACAGCGATGCAAAGACCCTGGTCATGTTCTGCAACGGTATGTGGTGCGGCCAGTCGCCGAACAACATCAAGAACCTGCTCAAGTTCGGCTACCCGGCGCACAAGATCAAGTGGTACCGCGGTGGTATGCAAAACTGGTCTAACCTGGGTCTGAGCACCGCCAAGCCTGCAAGCTAATTCAGTCTTTCTAATTCCTCAGGGGATTTCATTGGTACAGGGATGTACCGGTTTCCCTTTGTGGCGAGCAATTAAATGCGCCGATCCCTGTTAATTCTGTTGCTGGCCGTCTCTTTTTTTAGCGGTCCCGCGGGCGCCGACGCCGTCACCATGATTGCCGTTGCGGACCTGCGCCAAGAAGCGCGTCTCGCCAGAGCGGGTAATTTGATACTGGTGGTCGAATTCTCCAGCGAGTATTGTGGGTTTTGCCGCAAGCTGGAGGAACTGTTCCTGCTGCCGATGCAACGCAATGCAGAATACAATGCCAAGGTGCTGATCCGATCTATTTCGCTGGATGCCTATGAAACTCTGATCGATTTTGACGGTCGATCAATGAGTACCGGCGAGTTTGCGGAGCGTTACGACGTTTCGCTGACACCGACCCTGCTGTTTCTGAACGCGGACGGGATCGAGATGAGTGAGAAGCTGGTCGGAATCTGGTCGGAGGATTTTTATGGCGGGTTTATTGACAATCGCATCGACGAGGCGCGGGAAAAGCTCTAGCCCCGGGGTTCGAGGTTTATCGCTGCTCAGCAAAACCAGACCCATTGTGGTCGCATTGTTGACGCTGCTGTGGGTCGGCAGCCCGCTGACAGCCCTGGCTAACGAGGCTGTCGAACAGCTGCTGGCCCGGTCGGAGGCGCCGGAAGGCGTTGTTTTCGAAATTGTCGAGGGCGACGAAGACGCACTCGAAGCCTTGTTGCCGCAGGTGCGCACCGCGATCGAGAAAATCCGCGCCCGTTTTCCGCAAACCGAGTTCGCGGTAGTGTCGCACGGTCAGGAAGAGTTTGCGCTGCAGTCGCAATACCAGGGAGAATACGCGGAGGTCCATCAGCAGGTGCAGTCGCTGGTGGCCGACGAGGTTCCGGTGCACGTTTGCGAAACGCACGCGGGCTGGTACGGAGTTAGCGCCGAGGATTTTCCGCAGTACGTGAATGTAGCGCCAACGGGTCCCGGGCAGATCAGGCTTTACGAGGAACTGGGATACGAATTAATCGTGATGGATTAACAAGCGGTCATCGAAAAATGCCATATTATCTTTACAAAGTAAGCTCACCCGAAGGGCTCGAGCTGGTCAAGAACCTGGAACTGCTCGAAGTGTTCGAGGCTTTCCGTGATGCCAAAGCACGGGCCAAGCAGCTGCGCGCGGAGGATGCGGAAAGCGGATTCAGCTACAAGGTCATGTTTGCCGAGAACCAGCTGTCCGCCGAGGAGCAGTTGCTCGAAAAGCGCGAACAACCGGTGTTGATGGAGCATGAGCGTTAAGGTCGCGATCCGGGCCGCAGGTTTGGCCCTGGTGTTGGTCGCCGGGCAGGCCATTGCCTCGGAGCCGGATTTCGAGCGTGAGGCGCGGCTGGCGGATGAAATAGTCGACGCAATTCTCGATGGAGATCCCGAGTGGTTGCAGGCAGATGGGCGCGATTTCCTGGGGATTTACACCGAGGCGGATGATTCCCGGGCGGCGATCGTGATTCTGCACGGCCGCGGCTTCCATCCCGACTGGGCCGATGCCATCAATCCGCTGCGGGTGGGGCTGGTCGAGCGCGGCTATACGACCCTGTCCCTGCAAATGCCGGTGCTCGACAAAGAGGCGAAATACTATGACTACATCCCGGTCTTTCACCATGCGCACGGCCGTATCGAGGCGGGCATCGCGTTTCTGCGTGAACAGGGACACGAAAAGGTTGTGCTGCTAGCGCATAGCTGCGGCGTGCATATGGCGCTGGACTGGATCCGGGAAAAGAAAGATAGCAGCATCGATGCCTTTGTCGGCCTCGGTATGGGGGCAACCGATTACAGGCAGCCGATGCATCAACCCTTCCCGCTGGACTGGATGCGGGTGCCGGTTCTCGACCTGTATGGCGCAAACGACTATCCCGCGGTAATTCGACTGGCGCCAAGCCGCAGGGAGATGATCGAAAAGGCCGGGCACAGCGCTTCGCGCCAGGCGGTATTGCCCGATGCGGACCACTATTTCACTAACCAGGGCGAGCCGCTGGTGGCCGCCGTCGCGGACTGGCTCGATCGATTGGAGTAGTCCGGGATGAAACTGCCGGACTACCGGATCGGGCTTTTGGCCTACCTGGTCGATCGTCGCGGTGATATTCTTCAGGCTTACCTCGGAGCACTGGCATGGGATACACCGGAGAACATCGCGATCATCCAGAACCTGCTGGAGCAGGGTTGAGCCATCCCTATACCCGGCTTACCCCGGATCACGTGATTGACGCCGTGGAGTCGACCGGGCGCCTCAGCGATGCGCGTATCCTGGCGCTCAACAGTTACGAAAACCGGGTCTACCAGGTGGGCATAGAAGATGAGGACCCGGTCATCGTCAAATTTTATCGCCCCGAGCGCTGGAGCAGCCAGCAAATCGATGAAGAGCATCGGTTTACCCGTTTCCTGTTCGAGCAGGAGATTCCGGTGGTACCGCCGCTGATAATCGATAGCGCTGCCGAATGCCCGACCCTCGGAACTCACGACGGATTTCAGTTCGCGATCTACCCGCGCCAGGGTGGCAGGGCGCCGGAACTGGACAACCTCGATCACCTGCATCAGCTTGGGCGTTTCATTGGTCGGATCCACGCCGCGGGACAGGGCTTCTTGTTCCAGCACCGGCAGCGGCTGTCGGTGGAGCAGGCGAGTGCCAATGTCGATTTCCTGCTCGACGCCGGGTTCATCCCGGTAGATCTGGAAGTCGCCTACCAGGCTATCAGCGGTGAAATTCTGCAGGCGATCGCGGCACGCAGACCGGACTCCGAGCGCTACGCGCAAATCAGCCTGCACGGTGACTGTCACAGCGGCAACGTCCTGTGGCGCGATGATTGTCCGCATTTTGTCGATTTCGACGATTGCCTGACCGGGCCGGCCATTCAGGACCTGTGGATGCTGCTTTCGGGTGAAACCGACAATCAGCAGCGCCAGCTGATGGAAATCATCGAAGGTTACGAAATGTTCTGCGATTTCGACCTCGGCGAGCTCGATTTGATCGAGCCGCTGCGCGCGATGCGGGTACTGTATTTTAACGCCTGGCTGGCGCGTCGTTGGGACGACCCGGCTTTTCCAATGGCGTTTCCGTGGTTCAACAGCCCGCGCTACTGGTCGGAATATATTCTCGAGCTGAAGGAGTTACTGAGCGGCCTGCAATTGCCACCGATTACGATGCCCGTGGTCTGAAGCGCGCGCAAAAAGAAGGCCCCCGAAGAGGCCCGCAAACATTGCGCGATTAAATCTGTTACGTGAGTGGTCGCTAATCCGTTAGCTCCATATTACACGGGGTCTGTCGTTACCGGGATTGCGCGGTTTCGACAGCGTCCTGTCACTTAACCAAAGGTCTCATAACCCCGAGAATGTGACTTTTTTCTCAGAAATTATGAGATTTTTTTATATAACTGCACAAAGTATCCTCTTAACCAGGGCCTAAAACATCACCCAAATGGGTTAAATTGATTAACTTATGGCATATCATCCGGTTTGCGAAACTAGCCGGTCTTCCGATGGATTCAATCTTTAACTTCGATCAGTCACTCAAGCACAGGGTCGCGCGTAACCTGGCTCGATTCGAAGCGGTTTCGCAGGCGCTCGAAGGCCGCACTCATGCCGCGGTCGCCTTTACGCTGGTCGATGCCAGCGAGCCTGCCAATATCGCCAATATCGAACACCGGGTCGAACTGCGGCAGCAGGCGGCTTACATTCTCACCACGCGCACCTCGAAGCTATCCAGCCATGCCGGGCAGCGCGCCTATCCAGGCGGGCGCGTCGACCCGGGCGAGACGGCGGAACAGGCGGCGTTGCGCGAACTCGAAGAGGAGGTCGGTCTCAAGCTCGATCCTGGCCGGGTGTTGGGCCGACTAGACGATTACGCGACGCGTTCGGGTTACGTCATAACGCCGTTTGTCGTCTGGGGCGGCAGCGACGTCAGCCTGACGCCGAACCCGGATGAGGTCGCGCATGTGCACCGCATCCCGCTGCAGGAACTGATGCGCGAGGAAGCCCCCATCCTCGACAGCATAGCGGAGAGTGAACACCCGGTGTTGAAAATGCCGCTCGGTGACGAATGGTTCGCCGCGCCCAGCGCCGCGATCGCTTACCAGTTTCGCGAGGTCGCCCTGTTTGGGCGCAGCACCCGGGTTGCGCATTTCGAACAACCTTATTTCGCGTGGAAATGATGAATCTCGAGACCCTGATTAAACGCAATCGATCCGCGTTCACTCCGCTGTTCGATCCGCCGCTCGACGCCGGCAACACCGTCTACATGGAATTATCGTCGTCCAACAACGAGTTCGATGGCCTGAGCCAGGCCCGGCAGGATGCTGCAATCCTGGAACGTATCGCGGCGGCCGGTGCAATTGCCGGCGTCGGTGGTTACCTGGAGGACCGTTCGGTTTACAGGGATACCGAACTGTTCCAGGGTGACGCCGAGCGCTCGATTCATATCGGCGTCGATGTTTTCATGCCGGCGGGAACGTCGCTTTATGCCCCGCTCGACGGCGTGGTGCACAGTTTCGCCAACCGGCGGGTACAGGGCGATTACGGACCGGTTATCATTCTCAGGCATCGGCTCGAGGGGATCGAATTTCATACGCTCTACGGTCACCTCAGCGAGGATTCCCTCGAGGGTCTGGCCGACGGTAAGCCCATTGTCGCGGGCGAGCGGATTGCCGCCATCGGTGCGCGTCCGGGCAACGGCGACTGGGCACCGCATTTACATTTTCAGCTGATTCACGATATGCAGGGTAAGCGCGGTGATTACCCCGGCGTAGTTCGTCCGCAAGAACTTGATTTCTATCGGGAAAATTGCCCAGACCCCGGCGATCTGCTGTTAACCTAGTGGGCCGGGAAAACCTGTGCCACCACCTGCAGCCAGAGCGATCCGATGATCAGCATGGCGATGGCGTAAGGCCAGTTCCAGAAAGCGATCTTCCATCCGGGAATGCCGTAACGGCCCTGGAACACGAGGTTGGTGCCGGACAGCGGGTTGGAACAGGTGCCGAGATGCCAGGCGAACAGAAAGGTCGCCGCCAGCAGGTTCGGGTCCGGATTCAGCGTCAGAATCATCGGCGTGATGCTCGAGATCATGATAATGGGGTGGATGCCGCAAAACGCGCATAGCAGCATGACCGCCAGCACCTCGGCCGCGCTGACCGAGTCGAATTGCGCGAACGGATTCGCAAATACGCCGTGCAGGATCAACGCCGAAATACCGGCCGCCAGCACGCCTGCCGCGAGAAACAGGCATAGCTCGTTGACGATGCGCGGCAGGCCGCCGAGCACGTAATCCCGAAGGCGTTTGCCCGACTCGACGATACCGTGGCGCAATGCCAGCACCAGCATGGTCACCAGCAGCGCGCTGATCGCGATCAGTACCAGGATCGAGGTATCGGCCAGCCATTGCGATAGCAGCACCACGGTCAGGATCAGAATGGCCGGCACCTTGAGCGCGCCGAGGTGGGTCGGATAACCGACGAAACTCTCGACCTCCGCTGGATATCGCAGTCGGGCTTCGAGGTACACGCCGATCAGTCCGACCAGCATGAACGGAAAACCGGCGACGATAATCCAGCCCAGGCTGGCATCGCTGACGTAGGTCAACACCACCGCCATCGCGCCGAAAAAAGGCGACCAGCTGGAGACGCCGCAAAACACGCGGGTGAAAGTCTGCGCGCTGAATCGCTGCAGCGGGCGCTTGCGATGAATGCGATCGGAAATCAGGATCGGCGCCGAAATGTTGATTACCGAGCTCGAGATATTGAGCCCGAGCAGAGTCTGCATGAACGCCTTGCGTCCCACCGGTAGATCTTCGTTCAGCTGGGTGTCCGGAATCATCACCAGGCGCAGAAAACCGACCGATGCAATCATGGTCATGAGGCCGGTGCTCGAGCTGATCAGCAGATCGGGGTCGATCGCGGCCTGTTGCGCGCGGGCGTAAACGATCAGGCCGATACCTGCCAGCAGGATCAACGAAACCTGGAGCTTCAGAATGCGCGGGGTATCTGCGAACAGTAGCAGCGCCGCGCTCCAGGCCGCGAAGCCCCCGATCCACAACGGATTGAAATCGAGTCGCAGCACCTGCAGCTGGGCCAGAATCGTGATGGCGATCATCAGCAGAATCAGCATCCCGGCCGCACTCTGCCGCGCAAATGTTTGCTTACTGGTTATTCGGGCTACCTGGAAACGTCTTGAGAAACAGCTACCAATGTTACTCGAATCCAGACAAAACGCTTAGTCTATTAAGCTGGACTTCGAGTACTGTTCCTTGCGTTGGGTTTACTCGTCCTCGCTGCCGCGGTGCATGTCGATCTGGTGATTGATGCCTTCTTCCTGTAACAGTTTCTGTATCGCGTTGATGAAACTGGCGGACTGGGAATAGGAGGTATCGCGAAAGCGGATAGTGATCGCCAGTTCATCCGGGTCGAGTTGCAGATGGAACTGCCCGGATGGTTTCAGGATCTTGCGAATTTCATTCCAGTCCGAGATGCGGTCGTCGGGCTCCTTGGACAGCGCGCTTTCGATAAAATCAGCAAGTCCGTCATCGATATCGGCAATATTCTTACGAATATCGGGCGGTTTCTGGCTGACCTGCATCTTCAATAGCTTGCCCAGGGTCGAGGCGCTGAACGGCAGGCTGTTGGTCAGCATGTGAAACGCCATGACGGCCAGCGCATAAATATCGGCGCGCCCGTCGAGCAAATCCCCGTTGATAATCTCGGGCGCAATGTAGGACGGTGTGCCCTCGATGTTGACATCCTTGTCCTGCGGCGGGCTCGCGATACCGAAATCGGTGAGCTTGATGTTGCCGTAGGCATCGACAACGATATTCGAGGGTTTTATATCGCGGTGTACGATACCCTTGTCACCGTGGTTGTGCGCGTACTGCAAAGCGCTTGCGACCTGCGACAGGATCTCTCGAGTCTCGGCCAGGTCAAGCGCTCCTCGTTCCTTGAGTATCGCGGACAGATCCTGGCCGTGCAGCTTTTCCATGACGATGAAGCGGGTCGAGAATTCGTCGATGACCTCGAACACGTTGACGATGTTCGGATGGTTGAGACTGGCGATAGTCTTGGCTTCCTGCTCGAAGCGGTCGCGGAACTTGTCGTCGTAAGCGAGCTTGTATTTCAGCATCTTGATCGCAACTTCGCGCTCCAGCTCCGGATCCCAGGCGTTGAACACGGTGGCCATGTTGCCTTCGCCGAGCTTGCCCCTGAGTTCGTACCTGCCGACCCGGTTGATACCTCCGTTTTGCGCCATACGGCTGGTCATCAGCTGTGTCATGACCTCGGCGAAATCGGGGTGTCTCTCGATCAGGTTCTTAAAATGCCCGTGATCCAGGTAAAGCGCGGTAGTGTCGGTCAGCGCGACGATGTCGGCGGAGTAGGTGGAATTGATCAATAGCGAAATTTCGCCGACGACTTCGCCCTTCTTGAGCATGATGCGGCGCTTGATATCGCCCTGGTTGTTAGGAATCTGGACTTCTACCTTACCCTCGAAGATGAAGTAAATCCGATTGCCCATGTGGCCTTTTTCGACCACCATGTCGCCCGACTGGAACTCGGTAATTTCGATGTGTTCGGCGATATCCTCGATCACTTCGACGTCGAGATCCTGCAGAATCTTGACGCCCGATAGTATTAACACGATTTCGTCGGTATCGATTGACATCCACTAAACCTGGTAGGAATTGGCTGCTATCCGAACCGGCACAGGTTCGGAGGGCGCAATTTTTCGCGCCATAGGTCACATATAGTTTAGATTTTAGAACAAACCAGGATTAAGTGGGGACGCGGCGGTCATGCCGCCGTCCAGGGTGTAGCACTGGCCAGTGGCGAAACCGGCATCATCGGAAGCCAGCCACAGCGCCAGTCTGGCGATATCTTCGGGTTCGCCGAAACGACCGGCGGGATGGCGCGCAAGCGCATCGGCCCGCGCCGCCCCGGGATCTTTGGCGAGCGCGAACGCGGCGTCGGCCATGCCGGTCATGATCCAGCCGGGGCTGATCGCGTTGCAGCGGATCGCGGGCCCGTGATCGACCGCGATCGAGCGCGTCAGCCCCTGGACAAAGGCCTTGGAGGCGTTATAGAGCGCTAGCCCGGGATCGGCGGTCGAGGCAGAAATCGAGCCGATGTTGATGATCGAGCCGCCGCGGCACATGATCGGTATACAGTCGCGGCACAGCATGAACACGCCCCTGGCGTTGACGCCCATCAACAGGTCCCAGTCGTGGTCGGTGGTTTCGACGATGGTCTTTTCGATCTGCACCCCGGCGTTATTGACCAGGATCGAGAGCTCGCCAAACTCGGCGACAACGCGGTCCGTCAGCGCATCGATGTCGGCCTTGTCGGCGACATCGGCGGTTTGCCACAGCACGGTGTCCGGCAGGTCGGCGGGGCGCGGGCCACGCCCGCAGGTCATGACGCGTGCACCCTCGGCCGCGAAACAGCCGACGATGGCCCGCCCGATGCCCTGGCGCCCGCCGGTTACCAGCGCGGTCTTGCCCTGCAGGCGGCTCATAGCTTCATCTGCTGGACCTGGGCGCTGAGGCCGCCGTCCAGCACCCAGAGTTGACCGGATGCGTAACGCGCCTCGTCCGAGGCGAGCCAATTGACCAGGTTAGCGATGTCTTCGGGTTCGCCGTAGGTGCGCATCGGATGCACGTCGCGCACCGCCTGCTTGAGCGTTTCGATATCGCCCGAGTCGCCGAAGAAACTCTGCAGCATCGGCGTGTTGACGTAACCGGGGCAGACGGCGTTGACGCGAATGCCCTCGGGGCCATGATCGCAGGCCATGGCGCGGGTTAGCGCATGCACCGCGCCCTTGGTAGCGCAGTAGGCGGCAAGCTCCGGGTCGGCGATGTATCCATCGTAGGAGCCGAAATTGATGATGCTGGCTGCCTCCGATTTACGCACCAGGGGCAAGGCGTACTTCGAGGTCAGAAACATGCCGGTGACGTTGATGGCGAAGATCCGGTTCCATTCTTCGAGCGTGGTGTCCTCGATCGTTTTCTCGATTTCGATGCCTGCCGCATTGACCAGTATATCGAGCTTATCCCAGCGCTCGGCCAGCGCGGCGAAGGTCTGTTGGCAGATAGATTCGTCGGTCACGTCGTAGGCCAGGAATTCGACCCGATCCGGCAATTCGTCCCGCGATGCCAGGTCGGCCGCAATCACTCGTGCGCCTTCCCGCGCGAAACGCTCGCAAATCGCGCGGCCGATGCCGCCGCAACCGCCGGTTACGAAGGCGGTCTTGCCCGCCAGCAAGCCGCTCACGCCGCGGCCTCGCTGGCGCGCCGATAAGCCTGCAGAATCAGCCCGTGAAAATGGTGTACTGCGTGTTCGCTGGCGCCACTACCTTCGATATCGACCATGTAACGCCCCGATCTGAACGCCGGGGTGTTCATGCCGCGCTGCACACTTTCCACCAGGCCGATGTCTTCCGGTTGCAGCACTTCGTCGATAAACCTGAGCGCTTCCTTCTCGGTATCGTTGGGCTCGGCGGTTTCGAAAAAGAAATCGAACTCTTCCCAGGTTTCCTGTTCGTTGATGGGGTAGAAACGCCAGACCATGAAATTGCCGCGGCCGGGATAACGCATCAGCGTGACATTGGGCCACAGGAACCAGACCGCGTGGTCGGTAACGGTTGCCCCCGCGATGTCATAGGCCTGGTTGTCGCCGACGCGTGCCTTTGCCATGTGGCTGGAATAGATGCCATGCGTCTCGACCTTGTAGGTATCCATGTCGATCATCGAGCTGAATCCCTTGTGCGCGACCGGGCAGTGGTAGCATTCGAGAAAATTATCGACCACGGCTTTCCAGTTTGCCTTGATCCGGTAAGTGAGACGGGTCGAAAAAGTCAGGTCGCCAAGGTCCGGCGCATACTGCATGACTTCCCGCGCCAGGGCGCCGGATTGCTCGGCTAGCGGGGCGGCATCCGGATCGAGGTTGACGAAAACCAGGTGACAAAATACTTCGACCTGAACCGGATCGAGGCAGATTTCCTGCTGATTGAAATCTTCCAGGTACTCGGAGCGCGGCGCGCGCGCCAGTTTTCCGTCCAGGTCGTAGGTCCAGGCGTGGTAGGGGCAGGTGATCCGTTTGGCCTGGCCTTCGCCGAACAGCAGCTCGTGTCCACGATGTTTGCAAACGTTGTAAAATGCCTTGAGTTCGCCATCGTTGTTGCGCAGAGCGACGATACTCTGGCCCTCGATGCTCATGCTCATGTAGCTTCCCGGTTCACGCAGTTTTTCCTCGTGGCAAAGGAACTGCCAGCTACGGTGAAAAACCTGTTCGCGCTCGATCTGGAGGAACCTGGGATCCACGTAGCAGCGGGTATCGATCGAGTGGGAACGGGTTGCGATCTCGTCGTACCCTTTTCTGATTTGAGCGAGTTCACTCCTGCTAAGCAGTGCACTGGACATGGGGATGTTTCCTTGGTTGTCTGAATAATCGATACACTCGGATCAAGCGATAAACTATCAGTTTGGCAGATCGAGGGAATACTGATTTGCGACATTTAAACACGAAAAGCTGGTGATATGGAGCCGGCAAGCGCCATAATGGCCGCTATCACAGGTAATGCCGGCGATCAAAACAATGGGTAGAAAATGACCGGGACTGCCGGCAAGCAAAAACGACCGCAGTGGAATTATCGGCCCGAAGTCCCGATTCGGGTATCGCCGCTGTTCCGCACCCCTTTCGACCCGATTGCGATAGCTAAATGGATCGTCGCAGGCTGGTTTCCCGTTACCGAACGCCTGATCATCCTGTTTCTCGCGCTCCTGTCCTGGTTCTTTTTTCACCCGGAGCTGATTCGCTGCCAGGTGTTCCAGTTCGACTGGATCGCCCAGATCTTCGTCCGTAACCTGATATTGATGCTGCTGGTCGCTGGCGGACTGCATTTGTATCTCTACGTTTACAAAAAACAGGGCGACGAACGTCGTTACGACGCCAGGCCATTGGCTAAAAACAGCAAGCTATTCACCTTCAACAACCAGGTTTACGACAACCTGTTCTGGAGCTGCGCCAGCGGCGTCACGGTATGGAGCGCCTACGAGGTTTTGATGATGTGGTCGCTGGCGAACGGCTACGCGCCGGCGCTGGACTGGCCCGGGGATTTTTTGTGGTTACTGCTGTTGATTTTCCTGGTGCCGATCTGGGAAACGTTCTATTTTTACCTGATCCACCGCATGCTGCACTGGCCACCGCTTTATCGCAAAGTGCATTACCTACATCATCGAAACACCAACGTCGGGCCCTGGTCGGGATTATCGATGCACCCGGTCGAGCATATAATTTACCTTGGCTCGGTGTTGATTCACTGGATCGTGCCATCCAACCCGTTCCTGATTGTTTTTCACCTGCAGTATTTCACGCTATCGGCCGTGACCACCCATGCGGGTTTCGAAGGCATTGTTCTCGATGGCAAGAAGCGGCTGCGACTGGGCACCTTTCATCATCAGATGCATCATCGGTTTTTCGAATGCAATTATGGCGGCCTGGAAATTCCCTGGGATAAATGGATGGGTTCGTTCCACGACGGCACGCCCGAGTCCCACCAACAGTTTCTCGCGGCACGCAGGGCAAGGTCTGAGGCCGGTAAAGCCTGAAGCAGTCCAGGGTAGAAACGAGCGGCTAGGTTCGGCACAGCGCGTAAACCGACTGCGGTTCGGCAATACCTTTCATCTGGTGCTCGCCGAGAAATTCGGCGGGCGTTTCTATCGCTTCCGCAAACCTCTTCGAGAACAGGATGTCGCAGCCCAGCTCCTTGGTCAGCGATTCGAGTCGCGCGGTGCGGTTGACCGCGGGACCCATTACGGTGAAATCCAGACGATCCGGTGCGCCGACATTGCCATAGATCACCTCGCCGACGTTGAGGCCGACGCCGAACTGGATTTCCGGCAGTTTATGACGCCGCCTTTGATGGTTGATGGTATCGACCGTCGTTTGCGCGTCGATGGCCGCGTCGAGCGCCGCCTGGCAGGCGCTGCGCCCACAGGTTTTGTCATCGATCGGGAACACGATCAGCATCGCGTCACCGATGAAGCGCAGTATTTCGCCACCCTGGGCGGTGACCGCGGCCGAGACGAATTCGAAGTACTCGTTCAGCATTTCCAGCACTTGCGCGGCGGGCAGGGTTTCGGTCAGGTGGGTGAAGTCACGCAGATCGCTGAACCAGAGCGCGGCATTGATGGTATCGGCATCGCCGCGCTTGATCATGCCGGCGAGGACTTTTTCGCTGGTGCGCTTGCCCAAATAGGTGTTCATCAGCGAACGCGCCAGGTAGCGCAGGGCGTGAACTTCGATCACCGGGGCGAGGTAGTCCCTGATGCGGCGAAAACTCTCGACGTCGGCATCGGTGAAACCGCCTGCGCGCTTGGTGCAGATGATGATCGCGGCGCCGGGCTCGGCGACTTCACCGAACAACACGGGCAGCGCGAGGTAATCGGTGTATCCGTCCTCGGCCAGTTCGGTGTAGGCGCGATGCGCATCCTCCGGCAGTTGATCGAGCCGCCGATGCACGCGTTTATGGGTTTCGAATATAGCCTGTAACGGGCTGCCGATATATCGCTCGCTCTTGCGTACGCTGTGCTCGGCATTGAGTGGCCGGGTGAGATCGGTCGATTTCTCCCAGATCTCGGAGGTCGCGACCAGCTGCGGATTGAGCGTTAGCAGCGACAGCAGCAGACGGTCTATCGCGGCGCCGTGATGATTCATGGTATGCGCGAGTTGATGCACGAATCGATTGGTGCTCTCGATCCGGCGGCCCTCGGAAAAAATCCAGTCGATGATCCCCTGGGTAGAGCAGGGCGGGATGGCTGGAAGTGTTTGTGTCGACATTAGTCGGCGGCCTCGGGTAGTAGCGATGCGACTCGATTTCGTTTTTTCTCGGTCGAAACCAGGATGATACCCGAAACTACGATGATGGTGGCACCCGCGATCATCGTCAGCGTCGGTTTATCCCCCCAGATCAGGTAGCCATAAACGATGGCGATTAGAATACTGATGTACTTGAACGGGCTGATAAAGGAAAGTTCACCCAGTCGGCTGCCGATAATCAAAAACAGGTAACCGCAGTAGAGCACCGCGCCGAGGCCGAAAAACCACAGGTACCATGACAGTTCGGCCTCGCCCCAGCCCTGGTAGAGGGAATAAAGCCCGCCGCCCAGCATGACTATCCAGGCATTGGTAAAGGCAACCTGGGAAGAGGCAATGTCATGCGGTACGAAACGAATCGCGATATCGCGTAGCGCGACGAAGAAAGCGCAGATTACCGGGAAGATAACTGCCCCGGAGGCCGACTCGGCAAAAGGATTCGTGATCAACATTACGCCGGCGAAGCCGACCAGTATTACCAGCCAGCGTTCCGGCCCGACGTTTTCCCCGAGTAACGGCGCGGCCAGCAATGCCAGGAATATGGGCGACGCGAAGCCCAGTGTCGACGCCACCGCGATCGGCAGCATCGACAGGCCGGTTAGAAATGCCAGCGTGGCGCATAGCTCGAACAGGGCCCGCAGCAGGTTCCAGCGGTGCAGCGTCTGGCGGTTGAAAACCGGCTGGCGTCGGTATTTCATGACCAGCGCAAAAATCAGGCAGATGATGGCGCCACGCAAAAACATGATCTGCCCGACGTTGAACACCTGGGTGATATGCTTGACGATGGCGTCGTTGGTGGTAATCATCGACATCGCGATGACCACGAACAGCGCTGCTTTCAGATTGTTGAATTCCAAAATATTGCCGTCATCCCCAATATTGCGTCATCCCCGCGAAAGCGGGGATCTTGTATCAATTGGTAGCTGCTTTATACAAGATTCGCGCTGGGCCGCATAGGCTTGCGCGGGAATGACTCTTGTAAAATTAAATATGCCTATTGGCTTTAAGCCTTGACTGTCTCGAGTAGGAAGTTCCGCAGGTGCGGCAATACCTGGTCGCTGGCCTCGATCATCAAGGAGTGTTTGAGTCCCGGCAGAATAACCAGGCGCGAATCGGGAAGCTGCTCGTGTATGAACCGGTTCAGCCGAGGGTTGCATCCGCCGTCGAATTCACCGGTCAGCACCAGGCAGGGGCGTTCGATTTCGTGCAGCCATGGCGCCATCTCGGTGGTCGCGTAAATCCAGAAAACGCTCAGGAAAACATCGGGCGGGGTGTCTTTTACCTGCTGTAGCCTGGCTTCGATCAACTCGGGATGCCGTTGCATGAAGGCGTCGGTAAACCAGCGCGCAACGAAAGTGCCGAGGGTTTCGCCAATACCGTTTTGTTCCATGGCGTCGCCCACGGCTTTCAGCCTGGCGCGATCGTCCTCGGTACGCCCAGCCGCCGTACTGAGCAGGCCGACGCTGAGCGTATGTTCGGGGTAGGCGCGCGCGTAAGCCGGGCCGATCATGCCGCCCAGCGAATGGCCGACGACGTGAATTTTGTCGTGACCGAGTTTCTGCCGCAGCGCCTCGAGATCGTCGACCAGGTCGTCGAGCGCATAGGGTGTCGGCGGCACCGGGCTCTCGCCGTGGCCACGCAGGTCATAGCTGACGCAGGTGAAATCCTGCTGCAGTCCCGCGATCAATTCATCCCAGGTGGTCTTGCGCGAGCCGATGCCGTGCACCAGGTAGAGCGCGGGCCCCTGGCCCTCGATGCGATAACTGACATCTACTGCCGCCATCCTCGGCTAACCCGTCCTGGCGACCGGCTGCTCGCCAAAATGCGGCATGACCTCCTCGGCGAAACACTGGATGGACTCGAGTATTTCGGCCTGTTCGACTCCGAAATTGATGTTCATGATGAATCGGTCGACTCCGGCCTCGGCGTAGGGCGCGAGCTTATCGATCATTTCGGATGGGGTGCAAATGGTCAGGTTCTCGGCCGTCTGTTCGAGCGTCATCTTGCGTGGCAGCGGTTTGATCATGCCGTTTTCGACAATCCCGGGGCCGGTAAAGACATTGTCGAAGCGGCTGTAATAATCGTGCGCCATCTGGATTTTACGGTTGCGGTCGGCGTCGCTGTGAGACAGGAAGGTAACCCGAGACAGCGACAGGGTCTGGTGCGCACCGACCGCGCCGAGTTCCTGCTTGGCGCGGGTGAAGGCGCCTACCTGATCCAGCATATGCTGGTGGTCGCCGGACAGCGGCGTAGTCTGAATGTGAAAGCCGCGTTTGGTGCACGCGTATATGGCTTCTGGCGCCAGCACCGCCATCATGATCGGAATCTCGCTTACCGGACGCGGCATGATCGTCAGCGGCTCGAACTGGTAATACTTACCATCCCAGGAAACCTCTTCCTGCGCCAGCAGCGCCTGCAGCAGGTTCAACGATTCGTCGAATTTTTCGCGACTGATTTCGAGCGGAACTCCCATGCGATCCATTTCGAAGCCGAAGGCACCGCGGCCGACGCCGACCATTAGCCGATGGTCGGTGAAGATATCCGCGCACACCAGTTCGCCGGCAAGCACGCGCATGTCGTGCAGTGGCAGCACCGAGACGGCAGTAACGATTTTGATCTTCTGTGTCAGGCTGGCGATCTTGACCGCGAACTGCAGCGGCGCCGGCATCATCAGGATATTGAGTAAATGGTGCTCGGTGATAGCGACGGATTCGTAACCGCATCGATCGGCACAGCGGGCCTGCTCCAGCATGTCGGCATAGACGCGATCGCCGCCGTAGGATTTATCCGGATAGTAAGCCGAAAGCTGAATACTGAAACGCATGTCTGACCCGCATCGATTACCCGATCGGGGCATTGTGCAATAGCGCTTGCGATTTGACTATTGAAAATTCCTGGCGACGCCAGCCCTGAATACCAGACTTCCGGTAATGATGCCGGATGAGGAAAATCCGCCCTCTAGCGTCATCCCGGTCCGATTTGATGCATATCATGCAGCTGATAAAGTTTTTCTTTAAAATCGAACCAGATTCGGAGACGGAATTGAGATATGGGCGATTCGTTGAAAGACTTGCTGGAAGCCGAGGCCGAGGCCGAGGCGATCGTCACCGCGGGCGAAAACGAGCGCGATCAAATCATTCAAAAGGCGCTCGACGATGCGCTGGATATGGAGCGTCAATTCAAGGATCGCCTGCCTGAAATGCAGCAATCGTTTATCGATAAGGCGCAGGAACGCGCGGCGCAAACCATAGCCGAAATGAAGCTGCGCTACGATGAGCGCAACAAGACGCTGCGTGAGCTCGCCGACAAACACGAAAAGGAAGCGCTGGATCGGGCCATCGAATTGATTCTGACTGGCGAATCGAAGGTTTCATGAGCGGTTTTTCCAGCGTGTACCTGGACACCCGGCTCACGGTTCTTGCCAGGCGTCTGTTCAGTTTCGAGCAATTGATCGATTTCATCGAGTTCGACCTCGAACGCATTCTGACGCAGGTCAGGCGACATACCGGCTACGACTATACGGTCGACCATTCCAACCCGCGATTGATCGAGGGTCAGCTGACTAATCACGCGCTGGACGAGTTCCTGATCCTGATCCGGCCTTTTTCCGGTAGCGAAAGGCGTTTTTTGCAGTTTGCGATTCGCTGGTTCGAACTGGTCAATCTCAAGGTTTTGATTCGCGGTAAGTTCAATGCAATCGACAATGACTTGATCGAGAGGCAACTGATCGATTTGCGCAAGTTCGCCGATTTGCCGATCAAGCAGCTGCTCGAAACCGATGATCCCTATGAAATGTTGCGGCTGCTCGAAACCACGGTCTATGGCGGCATCGTGCGCCCGGCAAGGCGCATGTACGAGGAACACGGTAATGACCTGTTTCTGCTGGATGCGACCATTGACCGCAGCTTTTTTATCGACCTGCACCATCACGCCCGGTTCCTGGGCAGGGAGGATGCCAGGAACGTCGGGCAGGTGCTGGGTAACTTGCTGGATCGTTTCAATTTGCTATGGCTGTTGCGCTACCGTTTTTCCTACGGACTGTCACCGGCAAGATCCTTTTACCTGCTTACCAAGACCGGCAACCGCCTGCATTCGGCGCAATTGCTGCGACTGGCCAGGCTGGATAGCGTCGAGGAAGTCGTCGCCGAACTGCCCCGGCAGTATCGGCAATTGCTGGCAAGCGTGGGCAGTATCTCTGATATGGAAACGGTGATGGAGTACCACAGCCTGTCGCTTGCCGCGAAAGCGCTGTACCGGCTCCCCAATCTGCTGTCGCGCACCTTTTCTTATATCGTGCTGCGCGAGGCCGAGGTGCGGTTTTTGCAGGCGCTGATCAAGGGCAAGCAGCTTGGCTTCGAGAATGATTTGATCAGGCAGGCAGTCGGAGGTCGCGCCTGATGTGGTCTGCACCGCAAGAGATGAGCAAGATCGGTTTATACATGGTCGACGCCGATGCGCAGAAGGCCGCGATGGCGCTGGCGCGGATGGCGGTGTTGCATCCGTTGCAGGGGCCCGATGGCGAGGCGCTGCCGGAGAACCCCGCGGCGCCTTACCACGAGGTTTACCATGACCTTAATTCGCGGTTTGGCAAAATTTCCGGCTTTATCCGGAAACCGCTTGGGGCTGCGCCGGAATCGACCGGGGTGGTAACGCTGGATCGATTACAGGCGCTCGATCAACAGCTGAAAGCACTTTGGGCGCAGATCTCGGCGCTCGAGGAGCAAATTCGTCGACAAAACGAAAAGATCGCCGCGATCCGGCAACTCGCTAACAGCCTGCAGAAATTCACCTCGCTGGACCTGGACCTGGGTCGATTGCGCCGCCAGGGCAGGTTCCTGCGTATTGCCGTCGGCACGATTCCCGCTGAAAACTTCGACCAGCTGCGGCGCGCGCTATCGTTAACGAATTTCCTGATCAAGAGGTTTTATTCGAGTGAGGGCATCAATCATGTCGTCCTGTTCGGGCCGAGTCAGCATCGGGAGGAAGTGCAGGATCTGCTGCAATCCGCCGATTTCCGCGGGCTGGCTGTTCCGCAGGAGTTTAGCGGCAGTCCCACCCAGTTGCAGGCCGACCTCGATCGACAGAGCGGGGAGGCCGAGGCGGGTCTGAAGAGCCAGCAGCAGGAACTATACGATCTGATCGATGCCAACCTGGAGAGGTTACGACTGGCGCGGGATGCACTGTTGCTGGCGCAGCCTTACGCTAGCCTGGGGACAGTGCTCAAGGGCCGGGGAGGGCTGGTGTATCTGCAGGGCTGGGTGCCGGCACATCGCCAGGACGAAATCAGGCAACAACTTGCAGGGCATCTGGAGTATCCGTTCCGGCTCGAGTTTTCGGAACCCGGGCAGCAGGACTTCGATCGGGTGCCGTCGTTGTTGAAAAAATCATGGTTACTGCAGCCATTCCAGGGGCTGGTCAAAAATTTTGGCATGCCGGGTTACCGTGAAGTCGATCCCAGCGCTTTGTTCGCGCTCAGTTACTTGCTCATGTTCGGCATGATGTTCGGTGACATCGGTCACGGAGCGGTTATCGCGCTCGCGAGCCTGCTGTTTGTCCGGTCATACCCTGGCGTCACCATCGTCGGGGTGCTCGCCGGGATGTCATCG
This sequence comes from Gammaproteobacteria bacterium, assembly GCA_009937625.1. Taxonomy (GTDB): domain Bacteria; phylum Pseudomonadota; class Gammaproteobacteria. The sequence goes on from JAACFA010000001.1 coordinate 22,366, forward strand.
ATCCTGTTCGGATTTGTTTATGGCAGCCTGTTCGGTTACGAGCACGTGGTGCCGGCGCTCTGGATGTCGCCGATGCATGATCCGGTGCAGGTACTGGTGCTGGCGGTATTCTGGGGTGCCGGGTTTATCGTGATCGCCAACCTGCTCGCGATTCGAAATTTTTTCGCCGCGGGGCAGCTCGAACAGGCTTATTTCAGCGGCAAGGGGCTCGCCGGTTTGCTGTTCTACCTGGCAGCTTTCTACGCTGCCTACCAGGTGGCGGCAAATGGCCGTTTTGGATGGCTGGAGGCCCTGGCGATGACAGCACCGATGGCCGTGATCGTGTATTTTAACTGGCGCCAGTCCAGTGGCGGGCTGGTCGAACGTATTCTCGTCGTGTTTATCGAGGGGCTCGAGCATATCATCAGCAACGTGTCGGGCACGCTGTCCTTTTTACGGGTTGCGGCCTTTAGCCTGAACCATATCGCCCTGGCCGCGGCGGTTTTCGCCATCGCCGGTATGCTGGGCAACTTTGGTCACGGGCTTACGGTCGTGCTGGGCAATATCTTTATCATCGTGCTGGAGGGTGCCATCGTTGCCATCCAGTGTTTACGGCTCGAGTACTACGAAGGTTTTTCTCGTTTCTTCAACGGCAAGGGACGGGCGTTCGAGCCTCTGAAATTAGAAACTTAAATCAATGGATAATCGGAGCATACCATGACGATTTTGACTTTCCTGCTGAGCGCGAGTGCGCTGGGTATCTTGTTATCCGGGATCTACTTCATGATTTATCCCGAGTCCGCCCATCGGCTGACGCCACGCTGGATGAAAACCGGCGTTGCAGTCAATCTACTACTGTTTGTCCTGGGTATTGGCGCCTTCCTGATCGGTGGCGTCAACGAAGTCATGGCGGCGGAGACTGGTACGGAGGGTAATACCGAGATTAGCCTGGGGCTCGGGCTGGCGTTGATCGGTATCGGCCTGCCGACCGCGTTGGCGACGATTGGGGCCGGTATCGCGGTAAGTTCGGTGGGATCCGCGTCGCTTGCCGTAATCGCCGAGAAGCCGGAACTGTTCGGCCGCACCCTGATTTACCTGGGGCTGGCCGAGGGTATCGCCATTTACGGGCTGGTGGTCAGTATCCTGTTGCTGGGCAAAATTTGATGAAGATCATCGCCATCGGCAACTCGGCCCTGATGGATGGCTTCGCGCTGCTCGGCATCGAGACCTACGCCGACGCGAGTGCCGATGAAATCAATGCCGTGCTTACCGACTTGGTGCACGAGCGCGAGCGGGCGCTGGTTTACCTGCAACAGGATTTGATAAGTGCCGAGATACCGATGATTCAGCATTTGCGCATCAAGGGCGGCTCGATTCTGATCTGTGAAATTCCCGATCTGCAGACAGCGAACGATTACCAGCCGGAGGTCGAAAAACTGATTGGACGGGTGCTCGGCAGCTCGGCGCTGGAGGGTCAGATTGGCCACTGAATCGGAACAGGTCAGGGCGCTGCAGCAGGCGATTCTCGAGCGCGCGAAAGAGCTCGCGGCCGAGCATGTGTCACAGGGTGAGATGACGCGCGGCAAAATCATCGAGGATGCGCGCGAGAAGGTAAAACTGATGGAGCAGAAGGAATTACTGGCTGCCAGGCTGCAGGCCGATCGTGAGTATCAACGGCAGGTGCAGGCCAACGAATTACGCATCCAGGCCGAGCTCGATCGCAACCGTTGGGGCCTGGTGCAATCGGTGATGGACAAGATTTCGCGCCAGCTGGTAGAACTGCACCAGGACGATGCCGCCTACCGGCCGGTATTCGAGAGTCTGCTGAAAAATGGCGTCGCCAGTCTCGGACTCAAGCAGCTGGTAGCGACGCTCGGCAATGACGACCTGTCTCGGTTTCATGACGATTGGGCTGCGATCGTCGAAGCCTGCTGCGGCGACAAGGTTGAAGTCAAACTGTCGCCCGAAGCCTGCCACTGCAGCGGTGGCCTCCGGCTGGCGTCGAAGCAGGGCGACGTCATGATCGACAATACCTTCGAAGGCATCATATCGCGGCGCGGGGAAGTACTGCAGCAGCTGATTTTCGAGCGCCTGTTTTCCACCGTGTCGACCAAGGGAACCGTATTCGATGGGTAAGGTGCTGGAAGTCAACGGCCCGATCGTAACGATTCAGCAGCCGGGAATTCGCAACGGCGACCAGGTCAAAATCGGCCGCATGAACCTGATTGGCGAAGTAATCCATATCCGCGCCCAGGACGCGCTGGTTCAGGTCTACGAGTCGACCGAGTCCTTGCACCCCGGCGAGCGGGTCGAGGGCCTCGGGCATCCGTTGACGGTCGAGCTCGGGCCCGGACTGCTGGGACAAATCTTCGATGGCGTGCAGCGCCCGCTCGACAAGATCATGCAGTTGAGCGGCGAGCATATCAGCCGTGGGCTGGAGGTATCCGCGCTCGATCGGGAGCGCGTCTGGCACTACCTGCCGGATCCCGAGATTGTCGTCGGCAATAGGCTCCGCGGGGGCCAGGTGCTGGGTACGGTGCGCGAAACCGAGACCATAGAGCACCGCGTGCTTGCGCCACCGGACTGCAACGGTGAAATCATCGAACATGCGCCCGAGGGCGATTACAACATCGAGGAAATCATCGTACGCCTGCGTCTTGATCACGGCCCGGTCGAAAGCCTCAGAATGTATCACGACTGGCCGGTGCGTCAGCCGCGGCCCTACCGCTCGCGCGCCAGCTCCGGGCTACCGTTGATCACCGGGCAGCGCATCCTCGATACTTTTTTTCCGATGCTGAAAGGCGGCAAGGCGGCGGTCCCCGGGCCCTTTGGTGCGGGCAAGACCATCGTGCAGCAACAAATCGCGCGCTGGGCCAATGCGGATATCGTGCTTTACGTCGGCTGCGGCGAACGCGGAAACGAGCTGGTCGAAATATTGCAGACCTTTCCAGAGCTGACCGACCCCTATAGCGGACGCTCGCTGATGGAACGTACGTTCCTGGTTGCCAACACGTCGAATATGCCGGTGGTCGCGCGCGAGGCCAGCATTTACGTCGGCGTCACGATGGCGGAGTACTACCGCGACCAGGGTTACGACGTGGTCATGGTGGCAGATTCGACCAGCCGCTGGGCCGAGGCGCTGCGCGAAGTTGCGGGACGCCTCGGGCAGATGCCGGTGGAAGAGGGTTATCCGGCCTACCTGGCTTCTCGTCTGGCGGCTTTTTACGAGCGCGCCGGCAATGTCAATACGCTCGCCGGTGCGCAGGGTTCGGTGAGCCTGATCGGCGCGGTATCGCCGCCAGGCGGCGATTTTTCGGAGCCGGTGACGAGCCACACCAAGGAGATAATCCGCACCTTCTGGGCGCTGTCGAAACCGCTGGCGGATGCGCGCCATTACCCGGCGGTATCCTGGCTCGAAAGCTTCACCGATTACTCGGAGCGTGCGGCGGAGTGGTGGTCCGAGAACGTCAGCCCGCAATGGAGCCTGCGGCGCCAGCAGGCGCTGTCGTTGCTGGCGGAGGCCGATGAACTCGAGCGAATCGTCAACCTGGTGGGCCCTGAGGCGCTGTCTTCGTCGCAGCGCTGGGTGCTGGAAAGCTCGAGCCTGATCAAGGAGGCGGTGCTGCAGCAGAGCGCGCTCGATCCGGTCGATAGTTACTGTTCACCCGACAAACAGTTTCAGCTGCTCGACCTGGTGCTGCAGTATCACCGGACCGGAGCAGAATTGATCGACCTCGGGGTGCCGGTCGAGCAGCTGACCGAACTCGTTTTCGGCGGCGAAATCAGACGCCTCAAGTCGACCGTCTCGAATGACGATCTGTCTCCATTTCAGGACTATGGCAACAAGATACGCCAGGCTTTCGATTTGATGCGTGCCGAGTACCACAATCACCGCGGAGCTGCCTCATGAGTGAACTCGAGTATCGCAAGGTCGATTCGATTCACGGCGCCCTGATGTTCCTCAAGGGAGTCGGGGATGTGGCGCTGGGCGATCGCGTTCAGATTCGCGGCAAGGACGGCAGGCGGCGTAACGGGCAGGTCATCCGGACATCCCGCGACGTCGTGCTGGTACAGGTGTTCGAGGGAACCGATAATCTCGACCTGGAAAACACCTGGGTGCGTTTTCTCGATCAACCGTTCGAACTAGCGTTGTCGCCCGATATGCTGGGACGCAACTTCAACGGCATCGGCGCGCCGCGCGACGACAGGCCGCCGCTCGTTTCCAGCCTGCGCCGCAACGTCAACGGTTCGCCGGTCAACCCGGCCGCGCGCGCCTACCCGCGCGAGTTTATTCAGACCGGGATTTCCACCATCGATGGCCTCAACTCGCTAGTGCGTGGACAGAAACTGCCGGTTTTCTCGGGCTCCGGGCTGCCGCATAACCGACTGGCGGCGCAGATCGTACGCCAGGCGAGATTGCCTGGCGATAGCTCTAACTTCGTTATCGTGTTCGCGGCGATGGGAGTGTCGTATTCGGACGCGCGCTTCTTCGAGCAGGAGTTCGAGTCCAGCGGCGTGTTGCGTAATGTTGTCATGTTCATCAACCTGGCCAACGATCCGCCGATGGAACGCCTGATTCTTCCGCGCACCGCGCTGACCGCTGCCGAGTATTTGGCTTACGAACTCGATCATCATGTGCTGGTGGTCATTACCGACATGACCAACTATGCCGAGGCGCTGCGCGAAGTTGCGACCGAGAAGGGTGATGTACCGTCGAGGAAAGGTTACCCGGGTTATCTCTATTCGGACCTGGCCGAAATTTACGAGCGTGCCGGGCGGCTGCGCGATCGCCACGGCTCGATCACGATGATACCGATCCTGTCGATGCCGAGCGACGATATCACCCATCCGATTCCGGATCTGAGTGGTTACATTACCGAGGGGCAAATCGTGTTGAGCCGTGAGTTGCACAGCAAGGCGGTTTATCCGCCAGTCAACGTGCCGCCTTCGTTATCGCGCCTGATGAAAGACGGGATCGGCAAGGACGATACGCGAGAGGATCATCCACGCGCGGCCAGTCAGCTGTATGCTTCCTACACTCGAGCGCTGGAGGCAAGAAACCTGGCTTCGATCATCGGTGCCGAAGAACTTTCGGATCGCGATCGCCGCTACCTCGATTTTGCCAATCGTTTCGAGGAAGATTTCGTGCGACAGGGACCCGACGAGGAACGTAACATCATCGAAACCCTGGACCTGGCCTGGGAGCTTTTGTCATTGCTGCCGCCGGGTGAGTTAAGCCGCGTCAGCGAGGAAGATCTGCATAAGTATCATAGCTGGGAAGAGCACTAGTGCAGGATCGGCTCAACATACCGCCGACCAAGAGCTCGTTGCTCGACCTCAAGCGCAGGCTGGAGTTTCTCAACGAGGGTTACCGCCTGCTCGAGCGCAAGCGCGAACTGTTGACGCGCCTGGTCTATGAGAAACTGGCCGAGTACCGGCAGATGAGCCGGTCGACGCGTGCAGCGATGACCACCGCCTATCGCTGGCTCAGCATTACCCAGATGCGCATGGGAAGCCATCGAATCCAGCAACTGGCGATCGGCATGCCGCAGGCGGTGGAAGCAAACGTGCTGCCGCGACAGAATATGAGCGTGCAGTATCCGTCGGTAGAAATCAAAAAACTGCCGCTGTTGCCGGTCGGTATTCTGGCTACCGACGCCAGCCTGGACGAAACCCGTTCCACCTTTGCCGACATGATCGTCCGTGCAGCGCAGCTGGCCGAGGTCGAGACCGCTCTCTGGCGCCTGCTGGAGGAACAGCGCAAAACCCAGAAGCGGGTCAACGCCCTCAGGTATAACGTGATTCCGCGCTACGAGCGCACTATCAGCTATGTCGAATCGGCGCTCGAGGAGGAAGAGCGTAACACGCTGTTTCAGCTCAAGGTGCTGGGGGAGCGGAGCTAGCGGGGCAGCAGCTCGGTCGGGTGACGTGACTGGGTTATCGCGTTACTTGTTTTCACTGCAGCCGAATCGGTCAGGGCTATTATCGCCTAACCGATGCAAACCGAATGTAAAGTTGATCCCGAGTTGATTTATCTCAATCCAGAGCGGTTGACTTTGCCATGGATGCAGCATATTTTTTGTGTACCTTAACTCCACCCGCGAGGACCATCAAATGGTCAGCAAAAAAAGCTCCAAAGCCACGCAAAAGCCTTCCGGTTTAAAAAAGTTGAAGACGGGTATCACGTCGACCGCCTCGTCGGTGACGGAAGATATCGATAAAGCCAGGGAAGTCGTTTTACGCGAGTTGCGCGAAGCGTTCGAAGCCGTAAGCAATAAAGCCAGGGCCGCGAGCGATACGGCGAACGATGTGTCCTCACACCTCAAATCTTCGATAGCGGGAACCGCTTCTGATGCCAGCGAGTCGGTAAAGGAAACGATCGCGGAAGCGCATATTGCTGACACCTTTCGCAAACTCACCGACGAAGTCGAAGAGGCCGCCGAGGAAGTGATCGAGGGCATTAGCAAGCGATTCAATCAGCTGCGCGAAGCCGCGGCCAAAAAGATTCAGCCCGAAAAAGCTACTGGTAAGAAGAAGGTGGCGGTCAAGAAGAAGGCTGCGGCCAAGAAGAAGGTGGCGGTGAAGACGAAGGCTGCGGGGAAGAAGAAGGCTGCGGTGAAGAAGAAGGCTGCGGTGAAGACGAAGGCTGCGGTCAAGAAGAAGGCTGCGGTCAAGAAGAAGGCTGCGGTCAAGAAGAAGGCTGCGGTCAAGAAGAAGGCTGCGGTCAAGAAGAAGGTGGTGGTGAAGAAGAAGGCTGCGGTCAAGAAGCAGGTGGTGGTGAAGAAGAAGGCTGCGGCGAAGAAGAAGGCTGCGCCAAAGAAAAACACTCCCAGGAAAGCACCGGTAAAGAAAAAATAGCCGTCTTTCGGGGCCTGGTTGGTCGCGGGAGAACTACGGTGCCGGTAGGCCCGTGACCCCCAATGTGGCGATGTTTAACCGGCTTTAGCGACAAATTGCGTGGCGATCTGTCAATATTTCTGCGTCATCAGTTTTCGTTAAGAGGGGATCGGGCATCTCCGTCGATGCAATAACCGACACTAGGAAAGGCCGTTTTAGTCGGTAACCTTTATGGACCGGCGGTTCGACGGATTAGTCTGCCGATAGCGTGGACATTTTTTGTTTCTCGACCCCTGGATTATGGCAAGCCGGTGGATCAAGCGCTGACCTCCCGATCCAGACTAGCTTTGGCACCATAGATCCTGCCTCGCCTGACCAGCCATTTTTCGCTTTCGACAGCAAACAGTATCACCAGCGGCAGGCTGAAACAGACGAGGAGTTCTTCCAGGGTCAGCGGGCTGGTGTGGAAGATCCGGTTTAGGGCCGGCAGGTAGACCACCATCAATTGCAGGCCGACCGTGAGCAATACGGCGCCCAATATCGGCAGATTAGAAAATATACCCAGGGTAAACAACGATTCTCTCTCCGAGCGTATCGCTATTACGTGAACCAGCTGGCACAGGGTCAATACGGTGAACACAACCGTTTGCCAGTTGTCGGAGCCGGCGCGCAGCGCCCACGCCTGGGCACCCAGCGAAAGTGCGGCGATCAGCAATCCCACCCAGAGGATATGCTGCCAGATACCCTGCGCAAAAATGCTTTCGTCGGGATGCCTTGGGGGCCGATGCATGATGCCGCGTTCCTGGGGTTCGGCCGACAGTGCGAGTCCGGGTAGCCCATCGGTGACGAGGTTGATCCACAAGATCTGAATCGGTATCAGCGGCAACGGCAAGCCAATAAAGGGCGCCAGGAATATGGTCCATACCTCGCCGGCATTGCTGGTCATCGTGTACTTTATGAACTTGCGAATGTTGTCGAAGATGCGCCGCCCCTCGCGCACAGCCCTGACGATAGTGGCGAAGTTATCGTCTTTCAGCACCATATCACTCGATTCCCGGGCCACGTCGGTGCCCTTCAAACCCATGGCGACGCCGATGTTGGACTGTTTCAACGCCGGCGCGTCGTTGACGCCGTCACCAGTCATTGCGACATACTCGTTGCATTGCTGCAGCGCGCTGACAATCTTTATTTTTTGTTCAGGCGAGACGCGCGCGTAGACGTGGATGTTCTGCACGCGATCGATAAAATCATCGAAATCGATCTGTTCAAGCTCTTCTCCGGTAAGTACGCCGTTGTCGGTACTGATCCCCAATTGGTTGGCAATGGCTAGCGCGGTACCTGGATGATCGCCGGTGATCATCACCGGCGTGATGCCAGCCGAACGACAATCCTGAATCGATTGAAACACCTCGTCACGCGGGGGATCGGCCAGACCCACGAGGCCAAGCAGGGTCAGCTCGTTCTCGATGGCGACGGACGACAAATCGGCGGGCAGATCGTCAAATTGTCGTGCAGCAATCGCGAGCATGCGGTAGCCCTGTCGTGCCAACTGATCCGATTTTTGAAGCAGCGCATCGATATCGATGTCCTGTGGGCCTGATGACATTAGCTGGTTACGGCATTTCGGTAGCAGACTCTCGGGGGCGCCCTTGCAAAATGCGGTAACTTTGCTCTCTGCCTGGTTAAAGGTTGTCATGATCCGGCGGTTGGCGTCGAAAGGCAGTTCTGCCAGCCGTGGAAAGCGAGCTTCCAGCGCCGATTTTTCGAACCCTCCTTGCATCGCGCCAAGGTAAAGGGCGACCTCGGTCGGATCGCCGACAAACTGATCCTTCTCGTCCCGAGCGACATTGCTGCACAGGGCCATGCCCTGACCGAGTAATTGCCATAACTCGCTGCTTGTTTCGGTTTCGCTCAAACTCGCAATCTGTTGCGCATCTGCGGCCACCAGGGCCAGGCGCATTTCGTTGCGGGTCAGGGTACCGGTCTTATCCGAGCAGATGTAAGTCACCGAACCAAGGGTTTCGACTGCCGAGAGTCTGCGCATCAGCGAGTTGTGCCGGCTCATTTTCCGGGCGCCGATGGCGAGCGATATCGAGATCACGGCGGGCAGAGCCTCGGGGATGGCGGCAACGGCGAGGCTGATCGCTGTCAACAGCATCAGGATAAGCGCTTCGCCGCGCCACAGGCCACTGATAAACACGATCGCAGCGACCACAAAGATGACCAGCGCCAGCCGATGCCCGAAACGGCTCAATCGGTTCTGTAGCGGCGTCATCACGGTTTTCGATTCCTGCAACAAGGTTGCGATTCTGCCGAGCTCGGTCGATGAGCCGGTAGCGACGGTTAACCCCATCGCATTACCACGGGTGACGCTGGTGCCCTTGTAGACCATGTTGTGACGATCGGCCGGCGCAGTCTCTACGGCAGCGATGGTTTCAATGTTCTTCGCGACCGGCAGTGATTCGCCGGTTAGTGCCGCCTCGTCGACCTCGACGTCCGTTGCCTCGAACAGCCGCAAATCTCCGGGTACGATATTTCCCGCCTCCAGGTAAACGATGTCACCTGGAACCAGGCTCTGGGTATCTATCTGTTGCAGTTGGCCGCCCCGGCGGACCTTGATTTCTGGTGCCGTCAATTTGCGCAGCGCGTCGAGGGCGCGCTCGGCGCGATATTCCTGCACCGATCCAATCAGAGCATTCAGAAGCACGATAACCAGGATCACGATAGTATCGTGGATTTCTCCCATAGCCCCGGCAAGTATCGCGGCCAGCAACAGGATGACAATAAGGATGTTACGAAACTGGGCCAGAAATTTTCTCAGGAATGAAGTTTTTACTGTCCCCTCGATGAGATTCAATCCATAGACTCTGGATCTGTTAGCGGCTTCCTCGACGCTGAGGCCGTGTTGGGTGTCGACTTTCAGTTCGGCAGCCAGTTCTTCGCAACCGCGAGCATGAGGTGCGTTCGGTGTAGCGATTGGTTCCATGCCGGGAATATTACCAAGCTCGGTGGTTAAAGCTATTGAGTAGTATGTTTGTGAAGCTTGGTATTGGTTTATTCGAGGGGTGGAATTCTGGGCTTTAATTCTAGACTGAATCTGGGCGAGAGGATTTCGTGCCCGCCATCCCTGGCGGGCACCCATTGTGCAAGGATGCTCAGGTGCCGCGAAGCACAGGGATGTGCGAGAGCGGCCCTCCGGACGGCCTGTGGCCGCCCTGCGCGCCGTGCAAAAGCGCATCCATGCGCTTTTGTGAACCTCGGATTCGGTTCCATCGTCCCGCCCAATTTAAGCAAATAAAAAAGCCTCAAACTGGGCGTAAGAGGCTTTTTTATTTGCTTAAATTGGTCGGGGCGAGAGGATTTGAACCTCCGACCCCCTCGTCCCGAACGAGGTGCGCTACCAGACTGCGCCACGCCCCGACTGTGAAGAACCGCTATTCTAGGTGAATTGCCGGTGCGGCTCAATTAAAGGTTTTGACGCGACGGTGATTTCAGGACTTGCCGTAGTAGATGGCGTCGAAGGTTTTGGCGCTGAAGCCGTTCATACGCTGGTCCCCGATCAGGATGACAGGCACCCCGCGGCCGCGCAGTTTCTTGTATTCCCTGGCCGCAGTTTCGGACTTCTCGATATCGTGCTCGGTGAAAGGAATATTGTTCTTGCGGAAGTGCCGTGCCGCTTTCTTGCAGTAGCCGCACCAGCTGGTCGAATACATCGCGACGGATTTGGATTTCTGGCGCCCGGTAACCAGGCTCGAATCGTAGACGAACGGCTCTACGCTGACCGAGGTGAAGCTGCTGACGCTACCGGTGATTTCTTTGAGTTTGGCTTTGTCGGGCGGGCTGTCGCCGTAATGAATCCTGCCACTCTCGTCGACCCACTTGTATAGCTCGCCCTGGGTAACCGGGCTGAGAAACATCAAAACGAGCAACAGGCTCGTGACAGGCAGTGACAGTTTTTTCATCGGAGAATTTCTATTGCCTCCGATGAGTATAGCAGTGGCCTAGATTTTGGCAGGCCGGGCCGGTCGGCTGACGATGACGACACCCGTGATGCAGATCAGCATGCCGCCAAGGGAAACCAGGCCCAGGGTTTCGCCGAACAGGAAATGCGCTTCGACCACGACCAGCGGCGGCACCAGGTAAAACATGCTGGAAATACGGCCTGCCTCGCCATTCCTGATGATGTACATCAGCAGCACGACGGCACCGATCGACAGTCCCAGCACCTGCCAGGTCAACGCCAGCGCGAAGGTCGGGGTCCAGTCTACGATCCAGGATTCGCTCCACAGCAATGCGAACCCGGCGGTCGCGAGCGAACCGGCGACGTACTGCATCAGGGTGCCGGGCAGCAGCTGTGACTGGTCGCAAAATTTCTTTTGATAAAATACGCCCACCGCCATCGACAACAGGCTGATCAGACACATCGTTAAATCGACCAGGTCCAGGCCGCCGGCGAGGCCCAGCGTGACCCCGTATTTACCGACGATCACGACACTGATCCCGATAAAGCCGATGACGAGTCCCGCCAGCTTGCGGAAATCCAGCTGCTCGCCGATGTAAAGCGTCGCCAGGGTCATCGTCAGTATCGGCTGCAGGCCGATAATGATCGCGACAATGCCCGAGGGTACGCCATTCTTGATTGGCCAGAACAGGTAGCCGAGGTAGCCGCAATGCAGCAGTACCCCGGTGACCATGTCATGGCGGAACGACCAGATACGCCGCGGCAGCGCGGCTCCGACCAGTAGCAGGATCGGCACCAGCGCCAGCGCCGTTATCGAAAACCGCAGGCACAGAAACACGAACGGATCCGCGTTCTGCATGCTGTACTTGGCCGCGATGAAGCCCGTGCTCCACAACGTCACGAACACCAGTGGGGCCAAGCGCAACAATAGTGCCTGGCTGGGCACGCCTGCTTTATCCCTTGCGGGATCCGCGCCGTGTCAGATCAAGACTTGATTTCGAGTAACTCGACCTCGAAGATCAGAGTTTCGAACGGTCCGATCTGACCGCCGGCACCGCGTTCGCCGTAGGCCAGATCAAACGGGATGACGAAGCGATACTTGCTACCGATGCTCATCAGTTGAACGCCCTCGGTCCAGCCCGGGATGACCTGGTTCAGCGTGAAACTGGTAGGCTCGCCGCGCGAGTAGGAACTGTCGAACTCGGTGCCGTCGATCAGGGTGCCGCGATAATGCACGGTAACCTCGTCGGTTGCCCTGGGCTTGGCGCCGTCGGCCGCGGTGATCACCGAATACTGCAAGCCTGACTCGGTGACCTGCACGCCTTCTTTCTCGGCATTGCTCTTGAGGTAGTCTTCGCCACGTTTGCGGTTGGCCGCCGACTGTTCCTGAAACTGCTTTTCCGCATAGGCATTCAGTGCGTTGCCGGCCTCTTCGATAGTCATCAGGGTATCCGACTCTGTATGCTGGGCTTTCATACCTGCCAGTACCAGGTCGTAGTCGACTTCGCCATATTGCTTGAGTACGCGCTCACCGACGAGCATACCGAGCCCATAACTGAAACGGTCTTCGTCGGTGGCGAGGTTGACCTCCGTCGACGCGGATTCTTTCTTTTCGCAGGCCGCGAGCGTCAGTATCAGTGCGGATAGCAAGAGAGCTTTGAGTTTCATTTAGGTTTCCTTGGTTAGGGTTGCGTTTAATCCTGGACTATACGAGCGATTACGTTCATGAAATCGCCAATCTTGATCAGGGAAGGGAAGTGACGGCCCATGATGATACCGTCGCTCTTGGCGTGGTATTCGACAGGGTCCGCGCCGGTTCGTTCGGTGCTGTAGACACGGGCGATCAAATCGCCGGCCTGCACCGGGTCGCCGAGACCGACACAGGGTTCCAGCAAGCCATTGTGCTCGGAAAATACATAGGCATTGTCCTGTTGCATGTCGAGTTTTACCCCGGGCCTGGCGGCGGCTATCGGCTGCTCCTGAAGCACGCCGGCATGCACCAGGAAATTATGCACGCCGCGTTTGGCGATCTCGGCGGTTTCGCGAGTGCTGGTGCCGCCGCCGCCGAGCTCGGTGGAGACGAATACCTTGCCCATCGCCTCGGCCTGGGTATCGTACATACCGCCGGCGTCGATTTCGATCAGGCTCAGGTAGTAGGGCGCCGCGAAGGCATGGGTCGCCGCCTCGCAGGCCGCCTGCTGGGCCTTGTCCTCGAGCTCGTGATAGGCCGCGAACGGCAGAAACTCGAGCGTCTTGCCACCGGAATGGATATCGAGCACGTAGTCGCACATCGGCAGCAGCGAGCGGGTGATATAGTCGGCGATCAGCCGCGTTATGCTGCCGCTCGCATCGCCCGGGAAAATACGGTTCATGTTGAGCTGGTCGATCGGCGAGACCCGGGCGGCCGCCTGGAAGGCGGGATAGTTCATCATCGGGATGATGATGACGCGACCACGAATCATGTCGACATCGATATTGTTCGCCAGGTGATGCAGCGCGATCGGGCCCTCGTATTCGTCACCGTGATTGGCGCCGGTCAGGATCGCGCCCGGACCGTCGCCGTTGCGGGCGTAGCTGATCGGTAGCATGATCGAGCCCCAGGCGGAGTCGTTGCGAGAGTGCGGTATCTGCAAAAAGCCGTGCTGCAGGCCGTCGCGTTCGAAATCGATGGTTGCTGAAATCGGGTTTGCCATGTTTATTTCACCAGTAGTCGCTGTTCTACCTGCGCCAGGCTTTCGTAACCCGAGTCGGTGATGACTACCGATTCGGTAATTTCCAGCCCGCCGTCGTCGAGCCACAGGGCGGGCATGAAATGGAAGGTCATGTTTTTCTTGAGTTCGGTTTTATCGCCCCGGCGCAGGCTCATGGTGCGCTCGCCCCAGTCGGGCGGGTAGGACAGGCCGATCGAGTAACCGGTGCGATTTTCCTTGTGGAAGCCGTGTTTTTCGAGGGTGTCGAAAAAGGCGATCGCGACGTCTTCACAGAGTTTGCCGGGGCGCGCGTTTTCGAGCCCGGCATGCATCGCGTCGAGCACCGCCTGTTCTGCATCGAGATACTTTTGCGGTGGCGTCCCCAGCGAAATCGTGCGCGACAACGGGCAATGGTAGCGCCGATGGCAGCCGGCGATTTCGAAGAAAGTAATGTCGCCGGGCTTGAGTTTCGAATCGTCCCAGGTCAGGTGCGCCGCGGTCGCATCCATGCCGGTCGGCAACAATGGCATGATAGCGGGATAGTCGCCCCAGTGTTCGTCCTTGCCGGCGATGCCACTATGAAAAATTTCTGCGGCCAGCTGGTTCTTGGCGAGCCCGGGTTCGATGATTTCATAGATGCGGGCGTGCATGTTTTCGACGATGCGCGCGGCACTGCGCATATAATCGAGCTCCTGATCAGACTTGATGATTCGCTGCCAGTTGACGAGCGCGGTAGCGTCGATCAGCGTCGCGTGCGGCAAATTCGTCTGCAGCGAGCGAAATGCGGCCGCGGAGAAATAATAGTTTTCCATTTCGACGCCGACCGAGCCGCGATCTAGCTTCAGTTCCCGCAGCAAGCCTGACAGATGATCCATCGGGTGGCAGGCGTCGGACTGCACGAAATGATCCGGATATTTGAGTATGTTTTCATGGTCGAGATAGGTGGTGCGGACCGCCCCCGGCGCGTCTATGCCGCGTCCCCACCAGATGGGCTCGGCGTCGTGCTGCACGATCAGGCACTGGTGAGTGTAAAAGGACCAGCCGTCGTATCCGCTGAGCCAGGCCATGTTGGACGGGTCGACCACCAGCAGGCAGTCGATGTTCCGCCGCGCCATTGCGCTGCGGGTGCTGGCAAGCCGCTGACCGTATTCCGCCAACGAGAAATTGAGTTTTGCGTCTTTGGGCATGTTATCTGTCTCTAGGTGACGATGCTGGTACCGGCCTGCTGTTGCTGGCAGCGTTGATAGGCCAGGGTGGCGATGGCGGTATCCTGGATTCCGGTGCCGGTCAAATCGCACAGCGTGGTATCCGTGCTCTCCTTGCGCCCCGGTTGCTGCTGCGATATGACCTGCCCGAGTTCGGGGAACTCCTTCGCGGGTGACACCAGCTGCTTTTCGATCGCGTGATGTAATTCGCCCAGAACCCTGGTCTGCGATAGCCGATCGCAGAAATATTGCGTTACGTTGGCGACGATCTGCGGATCGATTTCATTCTTGTGTTCGGAGTCGGAGCCCATCGCCGTTATGTGTTGCCCCGGCTTGATGTGCTCCGCCAGCAGAATTGGCTTGGTCGAGGGGGTCGTGGTGACGATGATGTCGGCGTTGGCGGTGGCCGTGGCGACGTCCTGGCAGGGAGTCACTTCAAATCCCAGCCGCTTGCCGAGCTTCTCGGCGGCGGCCTCGGCCCTGGCGAAATCGCGGGCCCAGATCGTGGCCGATTCGATATCGCGCACCAGCGTCAGGGCCTCGAGCTGCAAGCCGGCCTGCACGCCGGCGCCGAGGATCGCTGCGCTACGGCTGTCGGCGCGCGCGAGGTACTTGGCTGCGACCGCGCCGGCGGCAGCAGTTCTGACATCGGTCAGGTAACCGTTGTCGAGCAGCAATGCCTCGACCAGGCCGGTGCGCGTGCTGAACAGCACCATTAGACCGTTGATGCTGGGCAGGCCGAGACTCGGATTATCGAAAAATCCGGGGCTGATTTTGATGGCGAGGCTGTCGACACCCGGGATATAGGCGGTTTTGACATCGATTTCGCCATTGCTCTCGATGATGTCCAGGCGCATGATAGGCGGCATCACGACGGCCTTGGTGGCGAGCGCGTCGAACGCGTTTTCGACGCATTCGACGGCGGCCAGGTCGAGCTGGATCAGGCTACGCAGTTCGGATTCGGTCAGGATGCGGATATCTGGCATTAGAGTTCGTAGTCCTCGTGGTTGACGATCTTGCGGTGCAGCTCCATGTCGATGTTCTTGCCGCTGAGCAGGACGACGGTTTTGTTTCCGGGGGTCACCTTACCCGCCAGCAGCGCGCCGATGCCGACCGCACCGCCGCCTTCCAGGATCACCTGCTCGTTGAAGTAGGCGTGGCGAATGCCGTCGGCAATATCTTCTTCGCCGAGTAGTACCATTTGATCGACATAGTCGTGCACGATGCCGAAGGTCAGGCGGTTATCCAGGCCGATACCGCCGCCGAGCGAGTCGGCGAGGGTGGGCAGTTCTTCTACCTCGACCGGCTTGCCGGCTTGCTGGGAGGCGTACATCGCGCAGCCGCGTTCCATCGAAATAGCGACGATACGCACATCGGGTTTTTGCAGCTTGATCGCGAGCGCGATGCCGGAAACCAGGCCACCGCCGGAAAGCTGCACCAGCACCGTGTCGAGGTCGGGTACCTGTTCGAGCATCTCCAGGCCCAGCGTGCCCTGTCCGGCAATGACATGGGGGTGCTCGAAAGGCGGGATCATGGTGTAGCCTTCCTCGCTGACCAGGCGCTTCGCCTCGACTTCGGCCTCGTCCTGGGATTTGCCGACGATGCGGGTTTCGGCGCCGAGCGCGCGGATCGCCTCGAGCTTGTTCTGCGGCACCAGCTCGGACATGCAGATGATGCAGGGCACGCCCGCCTGCCGCGCCGAGTAGGCCAGGGCGCGGCCGTGGTTGCCGGTGGAGACCGCGGTGACGCCGGTGGTGCCGGGCGCTAGCTGCAGCACCGAGTTCATCGCGCCGCGCAGTTTAAACGCACCCGTGGTCTGCAGGTATTCGTGCGCCAGCAATATCTCTGTATCGAATTGCCGCGATAGCGATGCCGAGGGCGTGATGCGCAGCGGGACAATGTGGGGCGCGATACGGCTGCGCGCCGCCTGGATATCTTCGAGCCGGATTTCAGGCCGGGTCACGATGCCTGGTCCTCGCTATGCTGGTGCAGGATGCGAGCGCACATCAGGTCGAGGTGGCCGCCGCCGCCGTTCTTGAAAACCGTGATTTCGTCGTCGGACCGACGCCCGCCGTGACGCTGCTGGCACAGGTCGGACAAATCGGCCAGCACGTCGGCCTCGCTGATGACGCCGCTGGCCAGCGGAATCATCAATTCGCCGATATGATTGATCGTGGTCTCGCGCGCGTCGACAAACAGGCTGCCGCGCTGCAGCACCGTGTCGTCGGCCTCGCGCATCTCGGCGGTAAAGGCGCCGATCAGGTCGACGTGGGTTCCGGGTTTCAGCCAGGCGCCCTCGATGATCGGGTCCTTGCAGCCGATCGCCGAGCAAATCAGATCGGCCTGGCGGGCGCCGGACTCGATATCGGCTATCGGTTCGAAACCGACGTTGGGGAATTTTCCGGCCAGACTGTCGCATAGTTGTTGCGCTTTATCGGCGGTTCGGTTCCAGACCTGCACTGTTTTCAGCGAGGGGCGGATTTCGCAATGGGCGCTGACCAGGTGCGGCGCCATCTGTCCGGCGCCGATCATTAGCATCGACTCGATATCCTCGCGCGCCAGCAGCTTGCTGCCCAGCGCCGAGTCGCTCGCGGTCTTGAGCCAGGTCAGGGCGGTGCCGTCGAGGCAGGCGATCGGTGTGCCGTTGACGCCCTCGAACAGTTGTGGGGAAATACGGTGATGACCTTGGCCCCGACCGCTTTCTCCGGTTGCCAGCCGGTGCGGATGAAGAAATGGCTAACATTGTCGCTGTCATCGGTCGATTCCATCAGCATTTCATCGACCAGCCCGATCGGTTCGCGATGCATCGCGGCGAGTTCGTCGACCAGGGTCGAGAACGGCAGGCAGTCGAGTAATGTATCGGCGTCGAGCATTAACATGAGATTGTTCACCACGACGCGAAGCCGTAGACTCTAATAATGTGTCAGGGGGTGGGAGTGTACTCAAATCGCGCTGGCATTAACAATTCAATTTTAGCGGGAGCCAGCGTGTCTGAATATCATAACGAACTCGGTCAGCCGATTGGATTTCCGGTCGAAAACTGGCGGCCCTGCGAATATCCCCGTGGTGCGCAAATACAGGGTCGCCTGTGTCGCCTGGAACCGATCGATATCGATGACCATGCGAGTGACCTGTTCGATGCCTTCAGCAGGGACCGG
Source organism: Gammaproteobacteria bacterium (assembly GCA_009937625.1). GTDB lineage: Bacteria > Pseudomonadota > Gammaproteobacteria. Next base: position 40,196 of record JAACFA010000001.1, read on the forward strand.
GACCAGCGTAACTGGACTTATCTGCCCTACGGGCCGTTTGCCACCGAGGAAGAGTTGCGTGCCTGGATGTTGTCCGCCTGTCTCGGCGACGATCCCTGCTTTTTCAGCGTCATCGACAATTCATCCGGTAAAGCCGCAGGGGTCGCCAGCTACCTGCGCATCGAGCCCGGGGTGGGCGTGATCGAAGTCGGGCATATCCACTTTTCGCCGCTGATGCAGGGTAAGCCTGTTTCGACCGAGGCGATGTACCTGATGATGCGCCAGGTGTTCGACGTCTGGGGTTATCGGCGCTACGAATGGA
>JAACFA010000247.1 GCA_009937625.1 Gammaproteobacteria bacterium
CAACGGTTCCTGAGCTTGCAACGAACCGATGCAGCCACGCAGTTCACCGCCCCGGGTCAGCGTGACGAACACGGCGGCCACGGTTTGCAGGTTGCGGCCGACCCGCGCAATATCGACCTGCAGCGCCCTGCCCGAGGTCAAACCGCTAGCGATCGACTGGCGCGCGATCTCGAGCAGGCGATCCTGCTCGCTGTCGCTTAACTCAATGCAGAGCGAAGGCGGCATAACCCACCACCCGGTTGGGCGTTCCAGCGGTATCGCCGGAGTTGCAGGCGTGCAGCAACGACACTTCGAGGGCGCGACCCTGCTTCGAGGCCATCAGCCCGTTGATGCCGCGTGCACCACAGGCTTCCTCCCCTTTTAACGCGGTCGACTTGCCGAGGATATGCTCACAGGTAGCGGTATCGATCTGCTGCGCCTCACGATAGTCCAGAAAATGTGAAAGGTCGGAGCTGATCACGACCAGCGTGTGCGCATCCGTCCCGAGCGCATCGATCACTGCCGCAACCTGGTCGGCGTCGGCCCCTCCGACAACCACGGGCACCAGCGTAAAATCGTTGAGCACCGTTTGCAGGAACGGCAATTGCACCTCGAGACTATGCTCCTCGCGATGCGCCTCGTCGGAAACTTGCACCCCCGGCAGTTTAGCCACCAGATCGAGCGCTTCCCGGTCGAGTGGCACTTCCCCCAGCGGTGTCGCAAACCGATCCACCGACGGAATCGCCATGCCCTTGAGGTAAACGCGGTGCGCCGGACCAATCAGCAGAACGCGTTTTATTCGGTCGGGATCGGCCAACAGGCAGCGATAGGCATAGGCCGCGGTCGAACCCGAATAGATATAACCTGCGTGAGGTACTATCAAAGCCCTCGGAAAGTCATCGGGAGGCGCCGTATCGGCGCTCAATAATTGCTCTATATGCTGCTGTAAGCGACCTGCGTCAGCCTCGTAAAAGTAACCTGCGACGACGGCCTGGCGAGTACTCATAATCTTTCTCCAACCCACTACAATTTTTTAATTATATCCCGAACTACTTTCTCGCGGATTGCTCTAGATCAAAGCGGGAAAACAACCGCCTTCCTTGATCGGGATCAATTTAGATCTCGATGATCGGGCCTAGTCTTGTTCGTATCTCGATTATCCGGCGTAAGCGTTGATCTCGATCGTGTTAACCGGCTCGAGATGCGATTGACAGCTGCGGCGGAAGATGAGCTGGTAGAGATAGAGATATGCAGGAAACGATAGTGTCTACGCGGTACTGGCACCGACTGGATGACGGCCGGCTGCAATGTGATCTGTGTCCGCGACACTGCCACCTGCGAGAAGGCCAGCGAGGGCTGTGCTACGTGCGCCAGCGTCTCGACGATGAAATCAAGCTGGTCAGCTATGGACGCTCCAGTGGTTTTTGCGTCGATCCGATCGAAAAGAAACCGCTGAATCACTACTACCCGGGCAGCTCGGTACTATCCTTCGGCACCGCCGGCTGCAACCTGGCCTGCAAATTCTGCCAGAATTGGGATATGACCAAGTCGCGCGAAATGGATACGCTCGCCGACGCGGCGTCACCGCAAAAGCTCGCTCGCGTTGCCGCCGAACTATCCTGCCAGAGCGTCGCCTTCACCTACAACGACCCGGTAATTTTCCACGAATACGCGATCGACGTCGCCGCCGCCTGCCGCGAGCTGGAGATCAAGACCGTCGCGGTCACCGCGGGTTACATCGACCCCGAGCCGCGCGAGGAATTCTTTGCCGCGATGGATGCCGCCAACGTCGATCTGAAAGCCTTTACCGACCGCTTTTATCACAAGATCTGCGGCGGGCACCTGGCTCCGGTGCTGGAGACACTGGAGTACATACATCATCAAACCGACTGCTGGCTCGAGCTGACGACACTGCTGATTCCAGGCGAAAACGATTCCGAGGCGGAAATACAGGAAATGACCCAATGGGTAGTCGAGAAACTCGGCCCCGAGGTGCCGATGCACTTCACCGCGTTCCACCCCGACTGGAAGATGCTCGATGTCAAGCCCACGCCGGCCAGCACCTTGACCCGAGCACGCGCTATCGCGCTGGATAACGGCGTGCATTACGCCTATACCGGCAACGTGCACGACAACAAGGGTTCCAGTACCTGGTGCCATAACTGCGGCGAATTGTTGATCGAGCGAGACTGGTATGTGCTCGGGCGCTGGGGGCTCGATGCAAACGGCTGCTGCGCCAGCTGTGGCGAGCGGCTGCCGGGGCACTTTCTCGCAAAACCCGGCAATTTCGGTGCTCAACGCATCCCGGTGAAGCTCAGCCGCTACCCGGGAACCTGACCAGCGCGGAGCTGCCTCATGATCCCGACTGGCTTCCGAACTCCGCTGCCAGCGAGTCGACAATTCCCCGTATAATTTCGATAAAGCGATCTATTCCGGCCTGGTCATGATTGCGACGACATTCGTTCAGGCCGGAAAGCGCAATGTTATAGGCCGCATGATAATTGCCGCGGTCGACGAATTGCTGAATTCTTTCAGTTTCGGCTTCGATGCTCATTGGCACACCTCAAATTCGACCCCAATACGAATAGCTGGCCAGGCAAAGAATACCATACCCGAAAGCACGGATTCGCCGCCCATATCTGCGGCTGGTAAAGATTCATAGCGGCACGAACGACGAAATCGATGCGGGTTTGGGAGATTTCGCTTGAATTGTAATCGAGCAGACTTTATACAGGACCGGTCATAAAGCAGCCGGCTCGATTGCATGCCCTGCAAAGTCCTGATCCTGTTCGCCCATCCGTCGCAGCACCGCTCGGAAGTTAACCTGCCATTGGCCCGGGTTTCCCGATCGCTCGAAAACGTCACCCTGGTCGACCTTTACGCCGAGTATCCCGATTACTGCATCGATATCGAGCGCGAGCGCGCGGTCGAACTGGCCGCATCCATCAAACATCGCTACCCGCATCTGGCGGTGCTGGCGCGCGCCTTCGACCAGATCCACTACTACCAGTTGAAGCAGGCCGACCGCGGCGACCGGCATACCGGCAGCGAACGCGGCTGGAACCCACCCCCCAAGGGTTACGCGCAGGACATCGCCGAAACCACGAACGAGGAAAACTGATTTCGATCTAGTTGACTTCAGTCAGTGTCTGTAAGTCCCAGTTTTTTACAGTAAGGCTTCAGTTTTAACTTTAGCTTTGCGCATGACTTCTCATCTGACACACGAAGACCTGCCGGAAGCCGACGACCCCGCGGCCAGCACGCTGATCGCGTCGATGAACAATCCATTCGTCTTCGGCCACCCGGTACGTTACATCAGGCTGATCGAGACTCATATCTCGTGGATTCTGCTGACCGGCACCTTCGCCTACAAGATCAAAAAACCGGTCGATTTTGGATTTTTAGACTTTTCGACACTGGAAAAGCGGCGCCATTATTGTGAAGAGGAATTACGCCTCAATCGCAGGTTTGCACCGCAAATCTACCTCGACGTAATCGAGATCCGCGGCAGCGAGACCAGGCCGCGCATCGACGGCAGCGGCGACGTCATCGAGTATGCCGTCAAGATGATCGAGTTTCCGCAGTCTTGCCTGCTGAGCAGTCATGCCGGCAATCACGAATTGAGCCCTCGAATCATCGATGCGGTCGCCGACCGGATTAGCGAATTTCATGCAGGCAGCGATCGGGCCGCGGAGGAGAGCGATTTTGGCAGTGCAAACCTGGCCGCGCGCTGGAGCGAAGAAAACCTGGTACACATTGCCACGGCGATCCCGCCGGAGTATTTACCCAACGGTTATTTCGAGTTGAAACGCTGGTACCGGGAAAACGACTGGTTGCTACAGGCCATCGAAGATCGCAAGGCGGCCGGCTTCGTGCGCGAATGCCACGGCGATCTGCACCTCGGCAACATGGCGCTAATCAACGATGAAATCACGCTGTTCGACTGTATCGAATTCAATCCTGAACTGCGCTGGATCGATACCATCAGTGAAGTCGCCTTCGTCGCTATGGACCTGCA
>JAACFA010000248.1 GCA_009937625.1 Gammaproteobacteria bacterium
GCCGCGCGCCATGGCCATCAACTCGGATGCAGGGAGCCGTTTTTCTACAAGCTGGTCGCGGCGCTAGACCAGGAGATGGGTGACGCCTATCCGGAGTTGCGCAAACATCGTGGCCATGTCGAACGCGTACTGCAAAAAGAAGAGCAGCGCTTTGCCGAAACCCTGGAGCAGGGCATGCGCATTCTCGAGGACGCGATCGGCTCAATGCAGGGCGACACCATCGACGGCAAGACCGCTTTCAAGCTATACGATACCTACGGGTTCCCGGTGGATCTGACCGCCGACGTCGCGCGCGAAAAAGGGCTGGCGGTCGACCATGACGGGTTCGATGTCGAAATGGAGGCGCAGCGCTCGCGCGCCCGCGCCTCGAGCCAGTTCAGCGCGGTCGGTGAAGACTTCAAGCTCGACGATTATGCCGCGACCGAGTTCCTCGGTTACGAGGAGCCCTCGGCCGATGCCAGCGTGATCGCGATTTTGCAGAACGACGCGACGCTCGATCAACTCGAGGGTGGCCAGGTTGGCGACATCGGCACCATCGCCATCGGCGACGAGACTGTTTTCAAAGTCACCGACACGCAGAAACAGGGCGACGTTTTTCTGCATATCGGGTCGCTGCAGCATGGAGAATTAAGTGCCGGCGATAAGGTCGCCACGCATATCGACGAGGACTATCGGCGCGCCGTCATGCTAAATCATTCGGCCACGCATCTGATGCATGCCGCCTTGCGCCAGGTGTTGGGCGAGCACGTGCAGCAAAAAGGCTCGCTGGTCGACGCCGACAAGCTGCGCTTCGATTTTTCGCATTACCAGCCCGTGGAGCCCGAACAGATTGCCGAAATCGAAACCCTGGTGAATAACCAGATCCGCGGTAACCTGAAGACCCGGGCCGAGCTAATGGACATGGAAGCCGCGAAGAGTTCGGGCGCCGTGGCCCTGTTTGGCGAAAAGTATGGCGACGTCGTGCGCGTGCTCAGGATCGGCTCCGACTCGATCGAATTATGTGGCGGCACCCACGTGCCGCGCGCGGGAGATATCGGGCTGTTCAAGATCGTATTCGAAACCGGAATCGCATCGGGGGTCCGCCGTATCGAGGCGGTGACGGGCGAGGCGGCTATCCGGCGTTTCATCGACAGCGAGGCCCGGCTCGACACCGCGGCGCAAAAACTAAAAGCCAGCCGTGATGACCTGCTGCCTCGCATCGAGCAGCTGCAGGCGACTAATCGCACGCTGGAAAAACAGGTCGAAGCCCTCAAATCGAAGATGGCCTCGCAGACCGGTGGCGATCTCGCCTCGCAGGCGCAGGAGGTCGCTGGCATCAAGGTGCTCGCGGTTCAGCTCGACGGTGCCAACGTAAAAACCCTACGCGAAACGGTGGATCAGCTGAAGAATAAACTCGGCGCCGCGGCGGTTGTGCTGGCCAGCAGCGAAGACGGCAAAGTGTCGATTATCGCCGGGGTGACCAAGGCGGAGTCCGAACGCATCCGTGCTGGCGACCTGGCGAACCTGGTGGCGGAGCAGTGTGGCGGACGCGGCGGAGGTCGGCCCGACATGGCGCAGGCCGGCGGCAATCAACCGGAAAACCTGGCCTCCGCATTAGAATCGGTAGTGCCCTGGGTCGAAAGCAAGCTTCAATCCTGAAACTTGCTGTGTTTCCGCACGCCTTGCGGGTAACTTTTCAGTGTTCCTCTGTCCAGCCGATCATCCCGGCCTCGGCCAGGAATTGATAGATCAAAACAATCGCCAGCACCAATAGCAGCTTGCGCAGAATTGCCTGGTAGGTCGTCACCTGGATATGCGGTTGCAGGCGCTGCCCTATCAGCAGGGCGGCGACCCCGGCCGCGGCCAGAGGGGCAGTTTCGAGCACCAGGCGAAAGCTGACGAGTCCGGCGATGGCGAGAACGACGATTTGCGACGTTTTGCCGACCAGGAAACAGGAATTGAGTGCCGGAACCAGCGTCGATCTCGGGGTTTCCAGCGATAGAAAGTAAATGATCAACACCGCAACCATGACGTTGGTAGTGCCCGCGGCTATTCCGGCGCTAATGCCGAACAGCGCCATCGCCAGCAGCGAATTGCGTTCCAGCCATTGCCGCGGGATGCGCAGGCCATTCCAAAGGTAAAGCAGAACCAGGGCGGCTAGCAGAATTCGAAACGGCGCCGGCTCGGTCAGCGCCAGCACGCTGGCACCCGCAACGGTGCCCAGCAGCGAAAACATCACCAACGGTAAAAACCGGCGAGTGGTTTCCATCCTCGACTCGCTATTGACGATGCTGACGATATTGACGGCCATGGTTGGCAGCAGGGTAATCAGAATCGCGCTGCGTACATCCATCATCGTCGCCAGCATCGGTGTCGCCACCATCGGGAATCCCAGGCCCAGCGTGCCGTGTACCAAACCCGACAGCAGTATCACGCCAATCACGGCAAGCAAAATGGGCGCATCGAATTGCAGTAATGAAATCATCGGGGTGAAGTGCCTCGGGTAAGCCGTTGTATTCTAAACTCGAACTTCCCACGATACGAATATCGTTATACAAACAGGCTCATTTTCCCTATAATCCGCGGTCTTTTTTTGTAGTCGCTCTACCATGGCATTACTGGTGCAAAAATTCGGCGGAACTTCGGTCGGCTCTATCGAGCGCATCGAGGCCGTTGCCGACAAACTCGCATCCTACAAGGATCAGGGTCATACCCTGGTCGTGGTGGTGTCCGCGATGAGCGGCGAAACCAATCGCCTGACCGAGCTGGCGCAGCAGGTAGACCCGCAGGCCCGCGGGCGCGAACTCGACGTGCTGCTGACCACCGGCGAACAGGTCACGATAGCGCTGCTGGCAATGGCGCTGGAAAAGCGCGGCTACCCGGCGCGTTCGTATACCGGTGGGCAGGTCAAGATCACTACCGACAGCACGCATAACAAGGCCCGCATAAAATCGATCGATCACGAACGCATCACCAACGACCTGGAAAACGGCCGGATCGTGGTTGTCGCCGGCTTCCAGGGTGTCGACGAGCACAACAACATTACCACGCTCGGGCGCGGTGGTTCCGATACCACCGGGGTGGCGTTGGCGGCAGCGCTGAAAGCGGACGAGTGCCAGATCTTCACCGATGTCGATGGCGTCTATACGACAGATCCCCGGGTAGAGCCCGAGGCGCGGCGGCTTGAAACCATCACCTTCGAAGAGATGCTGGAAATGGCGAGCCTGGGCTCGAAGGTTTTGCAGATTCGCGCGGTCGAGTTTGCGCAAAAATACGACGTGCCGTTACGCGTCCTGTCCTCCTTCGAGGAAGGCGAAGGCACATTGATTACTACAGAATATGGTGCGGATAAAATTATGGAACAAGCCCTGATTTCGGGTATCGCGTTCAATCGCGACGAGGCCCAGCTAACTATCAACGGCGTATCCGATACCCCGGGTGTCGCTTACCGGATCCTGGGTCCGATCTCGGATGCCAATATCGAAGTCGATATGATTCTGCAAAACGTCAGTGCCGACGGTACCACCGATTTTACCTTTACCGTGCATCGAAACGACTTCGAAACCGCGTTTGCCTCGCTGCAACAGACCGCGCGCGAATTGAAGGCGCGTGAGGTCTCTGGCAACAACAAGATCGTCAAGATTTCCATCGTCGGCGTCGGCATGCGTTCCCACGCCGGGATCGCCAGTCGAATGTTCGAAGTGTTGGCAAACGAGGGTATCAACATCCTGATGATTTCGACTTCGGAGATCAAGATTTCGGTAGTTGTCGACGAAAAGTACCTCGAACTGGGTGTGCGTGCACTGCATGAAGGCTTCGATTTGAAGCAAAGGTCATAAGTTTTTTAAACTAGATTAGCCCGAATCGAAGGGGTAGAATCCCGTTTAACCCGGAGAAAAGGTTAAAAATAACTATAAACTGCTGTTCCTGTCAGGGAGAGACGGGGTGAGATTACTGTGATTTTGTTGGGAGAGATAGGAATGCTGATATTAACGCGGCGTGTTGGTGAAACCTTGATGATCGGGGACGAGGTAACCGTTACGGTTCTTGGCGTCAAGGGAAACCAGGTAAGGATTGGTGTGAATGCCCCTAGAGAAGTCGCGGTGCATCGTGAAGAGATTTACGATCGCATCAAGGCGGAAGAAGGGGAGGAGCAGGTAGGAAACGCGGCGAAAGGTTAAACGTCGACGCCTTATCGAAGCGAGTTTCATCGCTGTTTTTCATTGATTAACCGCGCAATAGCCTTGTTTATTAGGCTGTTGCGTTGTAGTTTATACGCTACCCGGAGAGATGGCTGAGAGGTCGAAAGCGCTCCCCTGCTAAGGGAGTATACGTTAATAGCGTATCGAGGGTTCGAATCCCTCTCTCTCCGCCAG
>JAACFA010000249.1 GCA_009937625.1 Gammaproteobacteria bacterium
CCGAAAATATATTGCTCGACTTCCCGCAGTGCACAACAAAACCCACGGATCAGGGTCTCCTTCTGTGCTTTGGGCATTTTCGGATCGCCGAGCAAGACCGATTTACCGCCACCATGCCGTAAACCCGCCGCCGCGTTCTTGAAGGTCATGGCTCGCGCCAGGCGAGCGCATTCTTCGGTGGTGACGTCTGACGCCATGCGAACCCCTCCGATCGAGGGCCCATAGGCAACGTTATCTACCACCAGAACACCCTTCAGGCCAATCCCGGGTTCATGAACATGGATCACTTTCAATGGGCCCAGTTCGTCAGCAAAACTGAAAACATCGTTCATCCGAATCTTCTCCCTGAGCTGCTGATTCAGTTTTATTTTCTACCTTATATATCCGGGAACGTTGACACCGATCAATGTTGCAGGCATCTGTCTGGCTAATAGTGACACCAGTTGACAGAATAGGGAGAAATGCCATGACCAGTGATCCGACACGAATCGCCCTGGACGTGACCGAGTCATTTAAATCCCTGCTGGGTAGCGAGGCTCAGGATGCGATCGGTGAGCATCAATTCGAAGCCCTGCAGGGCATGGTCAGGGAAGCTATCGCCGAACATTCAGACGCTATTGTCGAACGCCTGGAACAGGACCTGAAGCAAATCAGGTCCGAGATGGTTGAAAGGCGCCCGCTCGAGCTTTGAACCGGGCTGTCGTGATCCCTGACGGGTTAATCGCAGCGCGACAGGATCAGGAACTGACCCTTGTCGTCCTTGAGATACAGATCGACGCCTGAATTCTCGAATCTGGCGTGGTAGCTGACCGCATTACCCTGCTCACGTGTAAGAATCACCGTATCGCGTCCCTCTAGCTGCCATTTACCGAGGGTTTTATAAATCCAGCCGCTCTCCGCGCTTTGCCATTTATTGTCGTCCGTGAATTTCCAGAATTCCTTGGAAACATTCAGCAACGCACTGAATCCCGCGTCGGAATTGGCAACAGAGGTGAGTTCTCGGTTGGTACACCATTTGCCGACCAGGTATTCGTGTTTGAGTGGATCCCCGGTCTGGATTTCGGGCGCAATCACGGCTTCGTTGCTGGCGCAGGCGGAGATCAGGCTAAGTAGCGACAGACAAACTATCGCAGTAATAATTTTGCTTTTCATATCAGGCCTGTGGTTAAAGCAGGTTAGCGATTTTGAGCTGCTGCCTGCTGACCGCGTCGTAGGGCTCGTCGCGAGTTTTGTCGTGAACGTGCATGCGGTAGTTGATAAAGGCGGCTTCGTCTTCGTAGTGCATGAAGGGATTGCCCTCCACCTGCTCGCCAAGCGTGCTGCAGGATTTGACCGAGTAATTATGCCCGGGATGGATCAGCATGTCCTGGGGCAGTCTTTCCTTCATGTTTTTCAGCGTCACGAACATATCTTCCGGGCTGCCGCCGCTCAAATCGCAGCGCCCGCAACCGAATACGAACAGGGTATCGCCGGTAATGATTTCGTTGCCGAGCTGATAGCAGGCTGAGCCCGGCGTGTGGCCCGGCGTGTGTAGAATTTTAATGCTGGTTTCGCCCAATTCGAGCTCGTCACCGCCATGATGCAGGCTGGGTTTTTCGAGCTCGTGCTGCCAGAAGTCGTACTCCGGCTTCAACAGGTGGACCTCGGCGTTGGCATGATTCAGCAGTTCCTCGATGCCGTTGATGTGATCGTGGTGGCTGTGAGTCAGCAGGATATCGGTGACGATGAGATCGAGTTCCCGGGCTTTTGCGACGATGCGATCGACTTCCCAGGCCGGATCGACCACCGCGCAGCGCCGGCTCGCAATGTCTTCGACCAGGTAAACGAAATTCTCCATCGGCCCCAGTTCCAGCGCGTGAACCTTGAAAGCGGAATCTGACATGTAACTTCCTCCGGGTTTAATTGCCGCATTATACGCTGGTACTGGATTTTTGTGTTGTTTCTAAAGACAATACCCACCCTTTTATCCCCGGCAGTCCCGGGAATAACGCAACGGATCAAACATGACAAAAGCATCGGTTAACAAAGTGGTTCTGGCCTACTCGGGTGGTCTCGATACTTCGGTAATCCTGAAGTGGCTGGAGGATGAATATGACTGCGAAGTGGTCACTTTCACCGCGGATATAGGGCAGGGCGAGGAAGTCGAGCCGGCGCGCGCCAAGGCGGAGAAATACGGCGTCAGGGAAATCTATATCGAGGACCTGCAGGAAGAGTTCGTGCGTGATTTCGTCTACCCGATGTTTCGCGCCAACACCGTCTACGAGGGCGAGTACCTGCTCGGCACGTCGATCGCGCGCCCGCTAATCGCCAAACGCCTGATCGAAATTGCCGCCGAAACCGGGGCGGATGCGGTTTCCCACGGGGCGACCGGCAAGGGCAACGACCAGGTGCGTTTCGAGCTTGGCGCCTATGCGCTGAATCCCGACATCCGGGTCATCGCACCCTGGCGCGAGTGGGACCTGAATTCACGCGAGAACCTGCTGGCCTATGCCGAGACTCACGACATCGCCATCGAGAAGAAGCATGGCGAAAAATCACCCTATTCGATGGACGCCAATTTGCTGCATATTTCCTACGAAGGCGGCGAACTGGAAGACCCCTGGTTCGAGGCGAACGACGACATGTGGCTGCGCTCGGTATCGCCCGAAAATGCGCCGGATCGGCCGACCTACCTCGAGCTCGGTTTCGAAAACGGCGACATCGTTTCGATAGACGGCGAACGCATGACGCCGGCCCAGGTGCTGACCCGACTCAACCAGGAGGGTGGAGCCCACGGTGTCGGTCGCCTCGATATCGTCGAAAACCGCTACGTCGGCATGAAATCGAGGGGTTGCTACGAAACTCCCGGCGGCAGCATCATGCTCAAGGCGCATCGCGGTATCGAATCGATCACGCTGGACCGCGAGGTGGCGCATCTGAAAGACGAATTGATGCCGAAATATGCAACCCTGATCTACAACGGCTACTGGTGGAGCCCTGAGCGCCGGATGCTGCAACAGATGATCGACGCCTCGCAGGTAACGGTCAACGGCGAGGTGCGGGTCAAGCTGTTCAAGGGATCGGTCAGCGTGGTGGGCCGCAAATCGGCCAGCAACAGCCTGTTTGACGAGGCTATCGTAACCTTCGAGGATGATCAGGGCGCCTACGACCAGAAGGACGCCGAGGGCTTCATCAAGCTCAACGCGCTGCGGATGCGCATCGCCGGCAAACTATGACGGCAAGCCTGCGCGGCATCGTTGTTATCGGCCTGCTCGGCATTTTGCTGGCGGGCTGTTCGGGCTCCGACGACAAGCAAATCACCGACAGCCAGAAATACTATTTTCTCGAGTCGCTGAAGCAGGTCGAGGCGGGCGGCAGGCAGCTGCAGCAGGCCGGTCTCGATCAGCAGGCGGTAACCGCGGCGCTGGCGATGCTCGACCAGGGCCTGAAACTCGCGTTTCAGGTCGAACGCGAGTTTCTCGACGAGCTGGATCTGCGCCTGGGCAAGAATTACCAGCGTTACTTCGTCGAGGGGGTCGAAAACTACCGTATCGGCATCGAAGCCGGCGACGAGGCGCAGCAGCGTGAAGGCCTCAGGTTAATGTCGCGCTGGGCCGAGTTCTGGCAGGCGGAGCAGGTCGCGATTCAGGCCCGTCTGAATCCGGGCTGATAACCGACCCGGCAGGTAGCGTCGAGATGCAGGAGATACGCAGCGTCAAGGGATTTGTGTCCGGCCGGGTCCAGGGCGTCGGGTTTCGATACTTCGTCATGCGCCACGCGCGCTCCGCGGGCCTGCGCGGTTACGTGCGTAACCTGCCGGACGGCAGGGTCGAGTTCCTGCTGCAGGGCGCAGCCGATGCGGTTACCAGGACGATCGATCAAATTCGCAGCGGGCCGACCTACGCGCGCGTCGACGACCTGTCTTTGAGCGATAGCGCCGCCAGCGCCGACGATTCCGAATTTGTTATTCGTTAGCGCTTGCAAGGCAGGGCGGCAG
>JAACFA010000250.1 GCA_009937625.1 Gammaproteobacteria bacterium
ACGGTCACGGTGATGTGACTGGTGCGTTTTATAATTCGATTGCCACGGCCCTTGGCGCGTGCGCGCATGCGCTTCATGACGGGTCCCTGGTCCACGTAAATCGACGACACCTTGAGCTCGTCGATGTCGGCGCCATCGTTATGCTCGGCATTGGCAATCGCCGACTCGAGCACCTTGCGCACCATGACAGCGGCCTTCTTGTTGCTGAACGTCAGCAAGGTCAGCGCTTTTTCCACGGGCAGGCCCCGCACCTGGTCGGCAACCAGGCGGCACTTCTGCGGTGAAATCTTGGCGTGACGATGTTTAGCACTGGTTTCCATTAGCCCTACCTTTTCTTCGCTTTCTTATCGACAATGTGACCGCGATAGGTCCGCGTCAGCGAAAACTCGCCAAGCTTGTGACCGACCATGTTTTCATTGATCAAAACCGGCACGTGCTGGCGGCCATTGTGGATCGCAATGGTCAGGCCCACCATTTCCGGCACGATCATGGAGCGGCGCGACCAGGTCTTGATCGGGCGCTTGTTGTTGGTCTCTACCGCATTCAGCACTTTATTCATCAGGTGCTGATCGATAAACGGACCTTTTCGGAGTGAACGTGGCATCTGCTATTACCTCTTGTTCCGACGACGCACGATCAGGTGATCGGTACGCTTGTTCGAACGTGTCTTGTATCCCTTGGCGGGGGTTCCCCAGGGCGATACCGGGTGACGGCCGCCCGAGGTGCGGCCTTCGCCGCCGCCATGCGGATGGTCTACCGGGTTCATCGCCACACCGCGCACGGTAGGACGGATACCGCGCCAGCGGGTCGCTCCGGCCTTGCCCAGTGAACGCAGGCTATGCTCGCCGTTGCCGACTTCGCCGATCACGGCGCGACAGTCGCTCAACACCTTGCGCATTTCACCACTGCGCAGGCGCAGCGTCGAGTAGGCGCCTTCGCGCGCGACGAACTGTGCCGACGTACCGGCCGAACGCGCCAGCTGCGCGCCCTTGCCGGGCTTGAGCTCGATGCAATGAACGACCGAACCCACCGGGATATTGCGCAGCGGCAGGCAGTTGCCGTTCTTGATGCCGGCATCGTCGCCGGAACGCAGCTTGTCGCCCGCGGCAACGCCTCTGGGCGCGATGATGTAGCGGCGCTCTCCGTCCATGTATTTCAACAGCGCGATGTGGGCGCTGCGATTGGGATCGTACTCGATGCGCTCGACCACGGAGTCGATGCCATCCTTGTTACGCTTGAAGTCGATTACGCGGTAGCGTTGCTTGTGACCGCCGCCCATGTGACGCGACGTGATACGGCCCGCATTATTGCGGCCACCGGTCTTTGCTTTCTTCTCCAGCAGCCCGGCAAATGGCTTGCCCTTGTGCAGACCGGGCGTCTTGACCGAAACGACAAAACGGCGTCCGGGTGAAGTCGGTTTTGCTTTAATCAGTGCCATCGCTCTAACCACCTATCGCTGCGAGGTCGATCTCGTGACCCTGCTCAAGTGAAACATACGCCTTTTTCCAGTCGGAGCGCTTGCCGCGGCGCAGACCCATACGCTTCGTCTTGCCCTTCATGTTGGCGGTACGAACGTTGGCCACCTTGACGTTGAACAACTGCTCTACCGCTTCCTTGATCTCGGACTTCCTGGCGTCGCTCGCCACCTGGAACACGGCCTGGTTGGCAGAGTCGCCCAGCAGCGCCGACTTTTCAGAGATATGCGGGACCTTGATAATCTGGAACATTCTTTCCTGGTTCATGACAGGCGCTCCTCGAGTTTCTTCAGCGCAGCTTCGTCGATAACGATCTTTTCCTGCTTGACCAGGCTGACCGGGTCGACGATGGCGATATCCATGACCTGGACATTGGGAATATTGCGCGCTGCCAGGTAAACCGCGGTATCGAGGCCGTCGGTTAGCACCAGCGCGTTATCGACACCCAGCTCGTTCAGGCGGGCCCGCATTTGCTTGGTCTTCGGTTCGGTCACGCCCAGCTTATCGACCAGGACCAGGCGCTCCTGGCGCACCAGCTCCGATACCAGGCTGCGCATGCCGACACGGTACATTTTCTTGTTCAGCTTCTTGCCGAAATCGCGCGGCGTAGCAGCGAAAGTTACGCCACCCGAGCGCCACAGCGGGCTGCGTATGGTACCGGCGCGCGCGCGGCCAGTACCTTTTTGACGCCAGGGCTTGGCGCCACCGCCGCTCACCTGGGAACGGGTCTTTTGCGCCTTGGTGCCGGCCCGGGCCGTTGCCATGTATGACACGACCAGCTGATGCACCAGCGCTTCGTTAAAGCTGGCAGCAAAAGCATCGTCGGAAACGGATACCTTTTTGTTCGAGTTATGAATCGCTATGTCCATTTCTTGAAATCTCTATCTCTTCGTATGACTCTGGCGTTACCTGGATCTAGCCTTTGGACGCCGGACGAATGACGACGTCACCGCTCTTGGCTCCCGGAACCGCGCCCCTGATCAACAGCAGGTTGCGCTCTGCATCGACCCTGACGACTTCCAGGTTTTGCGTGGTGGTATTCGCCGCGCCCATGTGGCCAGACATCTTCTTGCCCTTGAAAACGCGTCCAGGGGTCTGGTTCTGGCCGATAGAACCGTTGGCGCGATGTGAAATCGAGTTGCCGTGGGTCGCGTCCTGCATGCGGAAGTTGTGACGCTTCACGCCACCCTGAAAGCCCTTACCCTTGGAAACGCCCGATACGTCTACGATTTGACCCTGCTCGAACAGATCGACCTTGAATTCAGAGCCGAGCTCGATGTCGTCCACCGACTCCAGGCGAAATTCCCACGCGCCGCGGCCGGCCTCAACGCCCGCCTTTTTATAATGGCCAGCCATGGGCCTGGTCACGCGGCTTGCGCGACGGGTACCGGTAACAACCTGCACCGCGACATAGCCGTCTGTTTCGAGCGTTTTAATCTGCGAGACCCGATTGGGCTCGACTTCGATGACCGTTACCGGAATCGAAACCCCATCATCGGAAAAAACCCGGGTCATGCCGACTTTTCGTCCTACCAAACCGAGAGACATTTGTTAAACCTCAAAAGTAAATAAGCTGTCGCACTTGATTAATTCGTCCACGAATTTTCAAATGACGAAAAACACAAGCCTTCTATGTTTTTCTTTCGTTATCAAGGGCTTGCTTGCCCCTGATCACGCCTGCAACTCCGTTTACAGTCAATGTCGAATGGCCTGGGCCATCCGACTTACTACCCCGTTTTCAAACGCGCGGCCCGATACAGGAAAACCGTATCGGGCCGCGCGGGCGCGCACTATACCAGATACGACTCTGGAAGTTAAGTACCTGGCAAAAAATTTGGCATCTTTTTTGCCTTATCGATAAAAGGGACGTTACCCCTTGATTTAAGGGTAACGTCCCTTTTTAATCCTGACGTCATTCCCGCGAAAGCGGGGATCTATTAACGTGTACCGCGTTAGCGTTACAAGATCCCGGATATGCGCTTCGCGCATTCCGGGATGACAAAATCATCGCTTTCCGGCGGATGCCAGAAACCGGAGCTTTTGTCAGTTCAGCTTGATCTGGACATCCACACCGGCCGCCAGGTCGAGCTTCATCAGCGCGTCGACGGTCTTGTCGGTGGGATCGACGATATCCATCAAACGCTTATGCGTTCTGATCTCGTATTGATCGCGCGCATCCTTGTTCACGTGGGGTGAAATCAGGATGGTAAAACGCTCTTTACGCGTCGGCAGGGGAATAGGCCCCTTGACCCGGGCGCCCGTGCGTCGCGCAGTTTCAACGATTTCAGCCGCGCTGCGATCGATCAGGCGATGATCGAAAGCCTTCAGGCGGATACGAATGTTTTGATTAGTTGCCATGTTTTATTTACTCGAGAATCTTGGATACGACGCCGGCACCCACGGTACGACCGCCTTCGCGGATCGCAAAACGCAGCCCGTCTTCCATCGCAATTGGCGCGATCA
>JAACFA010000052.1 GCA_009937625.1 Gammaproteobacteria bacterium
GTGAGGCTTGCAAGTTCTCATTATTTTCTCTAAACTCGCTGAGAATAAAATGAGAAGGACAGCCGAGCATGCTCACTTCACAGGAACAAAAGACACTTCAATTCATCCGTAACTACATCGCCCAGTACGGCTATGCGCCCAGGTTCAAGGAGATTGGTGTCGCCATTGGCGTTACTTCGCACGGCACCATCCATCGCTACGTGCAGGCGCTCGAAGACAAGGGCTATATCGACCGCATCAAGGGCAATTCCCGCGGGATGAGCCTCAAGGATTTGCCGTTGGTCAGTCCGCCGACGATTCCGCTGGCCGGCAAGATTGCGGCCGGCTTACCGATAGAGGCAATCGAAGATCAGCAGGAACTAAATCTGGCCGAGATGTTCATGGGACCCGAATTGTTCGCGCTGCGCGTTACCGGCGATTCTATGATCGACGCCGGCATCCTCGACGAGGACTACGTGATTATCAAAAAACAGCCGGTGGCCAACGACGGGGATATTGTCGTGGCGATGATCGACAAGGCCGAAGCCACTTTGAAAAGGTTCAAGCGGCGCGGTGAAGACCAGGTTGCGTTGATTCCCGAGAATCCGGATATGGAACCGATGATTTATCCCGCGGAGCGGGTGAGCATTCACGGCGTGCTCGTCGGGCAGCTGCGTAACTATCGTTAAGCGCCTGGTTGCGGATCGGCTCTCCAGCCTGTTAACTCCCCGCAATGCCTGGCACGGTGTTCTGTGCAACGGCGGCGGTCTAGCTTTTCTGTTGGCGCCTGATGGTGCGCAGCATATCGGCAATTATCTTGGGATTGCCCGCGACAACCTGTCCATTCTCGAGGAAATGTTCATTGCCGTCGTAATCGGTAACCAGTCCGCCGGCCTCACGCACGATCAGTGCTCCCGCCGCCATGTCCCAGGAGTGTAGCCCCGATTCCCAGAAGCCGTCGAGCCGGCCCGCGGCCACGTAGGCCAGGTCGAGCGCGGCCGAGCCCGCCCTGCGCATATCGCTGGCGGATTTGAAAAAGGCAGTAAATATTTTCAGGAAGGCATCGAGTTGATCCGGATGCTTGAATGGAAACCCGGTGCCGATCAATGCACCCTCGACCGACCTTATCTTGCTGACGCGTATGCGCCGGTTATTAAGCGTGGCGCCGTCGCCACGGCTGGCGGCGAACAACTCCTGTTTGAACGGGTCGTAAATGACACCATGAGCCAGCCGTCCGCGGTGCTCGCAGGCGATAGAAACCGCGTACTGGGGAAAGCCGTGCAGATAGTTGGTGGTTCCGTCCAGTGGGTCGATAATCCAGCGGAATTCACCCTGGCCTTCGATGACACCGGATTCCTCGGCGATAATTCCATGGTCCGGATAAGCCTTGAGCAATTCGGTAATTATTCTGGCTTCGGCCTCACGATCGACTTCACTGACGAAATCGTTACGGGCTTTTACTTCAACCTGCAAGTCGGGTACTTTGTTGATCTTGCGAACGATAAAATCCCCGGCGTTATGGGCCGCTCGAATCGCAATATTCAACATGGGCTGCATGGCTGGGATTTCGTCGATCTGGGAAAGGCGCGCAGTCTAGCAAACGGCCTGTCGATAGACCAGAAGTAAAACCGTGGATAACGGAGCCGGGCGCGAGCTGTATTATTGAAACCGGAGACTAGCGGGTTGAAACTCGAGAATATAAAAATCGTCATGGTCGGTACCACGCATCCCGGGAACATCGGGGCTGCCGCGCGGGCCATGCATAACATGAGTATCGCTAACCTGGCCCTGGTCGATCCGCAGTGTCCGGTAGGTCAGGTCGCCTACTCGCGAGCCTCGGGAGCGAACCTGGTGCTCGATCAGCGCGAAACCTTTGCCGACCTGCCGGCCGCCATTGCCGATTGTAGTTGCGTCATCGCAACCAGTGCACGGCGTCGTTCACTGGCCTGGCCAGAGCTGGAGCCGCAGGAAATGGCCGGCAAAATTCTGGAGATGGACGATGCCAGCCGGGTGGCGCTGGTATTCGGGCGCGAGCATTCCGGACTAACCAATGACGAAATGCAGCTCTGCAACTACATGGTTTGTATCCCGACCAATCCTGAATTCAGTTCCCTCAACGTGGCGTCGGCAATCCAGCTACTGTGTTACGAAATTTACCGGCACCAGTCGATAACGCCGGTCGCCGGATCCCAGGAGCATGACGAGCTGCCGGCTACCAGTGGCGAGCTCGAAGGCTATTTCGAGCACCTGCAACGGGTGCTTGAGCAAAGCGGTTTCCTCGATCCGCAACAACCGGGCTTGATCATGCAGCGGCTGCGGCGGCTCTACCTGCGCAGTGAAATGACGCGCAACGAAATCAATATCCTGCGCGGTATGCTGACTGCCGTGCAAAAGCAACGAGATTGACTGTTACAAACTGTTACAAATCGTTACCCGATCGAAAAGCTTTGTAACCGTTCCGTCCCTAGACTCTGTCTTCGTTAATCAACAACGGAGAACACCCATGAAACTCTCGAAACGAATCATTACTGCAGTTTTAATCATTATCGGTAGCTCGGGCGCGGTCTACGCCTACAGCAAGCATGGCGACTGGGGCATGACCCCGGAGGAAAAAGTCGAATTTGTGACCGAGCGCGTTACCAGGAAACTGAATCTCGATAATCAACAGCAACAGCGCTTTACCGAACTCGCCGAAACCGTGGCCCAGATCATGCTGGACGCCAGGGGAAGCAGGCAGCAGCATATCGACGAAATCGGCGAACTGCTGCAGGATCCGAGTTTTAACCAGGCACGCATGATGGAAATGGTGCAGCAGAAGACGCAGATGATAAACGAGAAAGCGCCAATGGTGATTTCGTCACTGGCCGTATTCCTGGATTCGCTGAGTGCCGAGCAAAAGCAGCAATTGCAGGATTTTCTGCAAAATCATCGCCATGGACATGGCGCGAGGCACTAAAACTCGAGCCAGGCTGCAACGCGGCTTCTCAAAAGGGAGCCGCGTTGTACAATGTGCGCCTGATTCAGCCCAGGGCAAGCGATGCGCAATTTACTACTGATCGACGACGATGAGCGGCTGGCAGAATCGTTACGGCAGTACTTCGCGAAATTCGATCTGGCGCTGCGCAGTGAAACCCATCCGCTGCAGGGCATCGAGTGTATCAAGCGAGAAAACTTCGACCTGGTTGTGCTGGACGTCATGCTGCCAGGAATCGACGGTTTCGAGACTTGCCGCCGTATTCGTCAGTTCAGCGAGATTCCGATCGTGATGCTGACGGCTCGCGGCGAAGTCATGGATCGAGTCGTCGGCCTGGAACTCGGTGCCGATGATTACCTGCCGAAACCCTTCGAGCCGCGCGAGCTGGTTGCGCGGATCCAGAATATTTTCAGACGCGGCAAGAATGTGCAGCCTGACAACCTGTATCAGTTAGGCGAGCTATCGCTGGATCTGGATAAGAAACAGCTGACGCGCGACGGAATTGAAATCGCGATAACCGCGACCGAGTACGAATTGCTGCGGCTGCTGCTGCAGAATCAGCAACGCGTGTTGTCACGTGACGAAATCATGCAGGCCCTGCGCGGTATCGACGCCGATATTTACAGCCGCGCGATCGATGTACTGGTCAGTCGTCTGCGACAAAAGCTGCAGCATCCCGAATTGATCCGCACGGTTCGTGGGCAGGGCTATCAGCTTGTGAATCGCTGATGTGGAACTACCTGAAGAGCAAATGGCAAAGTCTGGTGTTCCGGCTGCTGTTTTATTTCCTGGTCTCCCTGCTGGCGCTCGCCGTCGTGCTCGGAATCAGTTTTACCAAGCGGATCAAACCGCATGTGCAAAATGAAATACTGCCCAACGTCGAACGCTACATAGAATACCTGATCGACGATATCGGGGTGCCCCCGGATCTCGCGACGGCCGCGCGGCTGGCCGAGGAGTTACCGTTTGAGCTCAGAATCGAGGGGCAGGGGATCGACTGGTCGTCGAGCCCGCTAATCCGGGCTATCGGCAGCCATGATTTCAGGCCGGCCCCACCGCCTTACAGTGACGTTTACCTGAGCCATCATCGACGTGCCGAGTACCTGTTGATAGAAAAGCAGGGTTATCGCTACCTGTTTGCCGTCGACAGCGGGTTTCGCCGGGGTTCCGAGCGGCGCCACGGGGCGCTGTTCCTGTTCCTGGGTTTGCTGCTGTTTGTGCTGTATATCGCGATTCGACGCATGTTCAAGCCGGTGGAAGCCATGTCTCGGCAGGTACGCAGAATCGGCGCCGGCGATCTCGACCAGCAAATCGAGGTCGCGGGTAAAAGCGAACTGGCGCTGCTCGCCGGCGGCATAAACCGGATGTCGGCCCAGATCAAGTCGATGCTGGAGAGCAAATCCGCGCTGTTGCTGGCAATCAGCCACGAGTTGCGTTCGCCGATCACCCGCATGCGGGTCAACCTGGAGCTGATGGACGCAAGCGAAATTCAACAAAAGCTTATCGACGATCTGCACGAAATGGAATCGTTGGTGGCGACGATACTCGAATCCGAAAAGCTCAACAGCGGCCATGCGCCGTTGAGCCTGAGCCGTTGTAACCTGGCGCTGCTGATCCAGGAAGTCTTGCAAGCCCATCCCTGCGGGGAGCGTGTCGACTGCAGGCTGGAGCCGATCGAACTGGGAGTCGACCCCATGCGCATCAAGCTGCTTATCAAGAACCTGGTCGACAACGCCTGTCGTTATTCGAGCAAGGGCGAAACTCCGATCGAAGTGTTGCTTTACGACACCGACCAGATGGCAAGAATCGAGGTGCTGGATCATGGAATCGGCATCGCTGCGGACGAGATTCCACGGCTGACCGAACCCTTTTACCGGCCCGATTCGGCACGCCAGCGGGACACCGGCGGTTACGGGCTGGGGCTCTATCTGTGCCGACTCATCGCCGAGGCACACGGTGGTCAGATTACGATAGAAAGCCAACCCGGAAGGGGTACCAGGGTAATAGTCAGTCTACCCCTTGATAATAGTTGACCATTTTAGTCAGGATTGTATACTGAGCTCGTTTTATGGCCATTCAATTCCACGATGCGACTATCCACTAAAAGCCGGTATGCAGTAACTTCGCTGCTAGACCTCGTCATGCATTCAGACCAGGGCCCCGTATCGCTCGCCGATATCTCGGTGCGTCAGGGTATTTCGTTGTCCTACCTGGAACAACTGTTCGCCAAAATGCGCCGCAACAAGCTGGTTGTCAGCACCCGAGGTCCCGGTGGCGGTTACAGCCTGGGCAGCACTCCCGAAAAGGTATGTATTGCCGATGTAATCAACGCCGTGGACGAGGAAATGCAGGTAGCGGACAAGGATATCCCCAATGGCTCCGCCAGCTATGAACCCTGCTTGACCGAGCAACTGTGGGAAGAACTCAGCGCCGAAATCGAAAATTTCCTGACCACGATTTCCCTCGCGGACATGATGAAAAACGAAGAGGTACAGGAATTGTCGCGCGTGCACGATCTCCGACAGCGGCAGAGTATCCAGTAGAACAATGTCAGTTTACCTGGACCACAACGCAACCTCGCCGATGCATCCCGAAGTCATCGAGGCGATGATGCCTTACCTGCAAAACCCGGTTGGCAACCCGTCCAGCCTCCACAGCTATGGCCGCATGGCGCGCTCCGCGGTGGAATCGGCTCGCGCCGAGGTGGCGCAGCTGCTGGGTTGCGATAGCGCTGCGGTTATCTTCACCTCGGGTGGTACCGAGGCCAATAACCTGCTGTTGAAGGGCTACGTGGACCACGCCAGCCGTCGGCCCATCATCAGCAGCGAGATCGAGCATTCCGCCGTTCTCGAGCCGTTGAAACAGTTGCAGGCAGAGGGTATGAACGTGGTCTTGCTAAAGCCAAACCCGCAGGGGCAGGTCGACCTGGAAGCAGCGCGGTCGCTGGTAACCGGCGCCGACGCGCAATTACTGTCGATCCTTTACGCCAATAACGAAACCGGCGTCATCCAGCCGGTCGAAGCGCTGGCCGCGATGGTGGACCGCGATGTCTGCCTGGTGCATAGCGATGCAACCCAGGCAATCGGCAAGATTCCGTTTGACCTGTCACAGCTGCCGATCGATGCTGTCAGTTTTTCCGCCCATAAACTAGGCGGGCCCCAGGGCGTCGGCGCGCTGGTGATTAATCGCAAACCCAGGCAGGCGTTGATTAGTGGCGGAGACCAGGAAAACAGGCGCCGCGGCGGCACCGAAAACGTGGCCGGCATCGTCGGGCTGGGCAAGGCGGCGCAGATTGCGCGACTTGAAATAACGCACAAGCAACAATACTTATTACAACTACGAGAGTCTTTCGAAGCCAGGCTGACCGCAATTCCGGGCAGCGTGATCTTCGGTCAGGGCGTTCCGCGGTTACCGAATACGACGTTTTTCGCATTGCCGTATTACCATGGTGAAACGCTGCTGATGGAGCTTGACCGGGCAGGGTTCGCGTTGTCCAGCGGCTCTGCCTGTCACAGCATGGTTACCGAGCCCAGCCACGTGCTCAAGGCCATGGGCGTCGACGATACCCTGGCTTTGAATGCGATCAGGGTCAGCTTCGGGATGGATAACAGTTTGCAGGATGCGGAGCAACTGGCGGCGAAACTGCAGGAACTGGTAGACAGATTACCGCCGGTGATTCGCCAGGCGGCGGGATAGAGAGAGATCAATGGCAATTCATCTTAGCGATATAGCGGCATCGAGGGTGCAGCACTTTCTGGAAAACCGGGGCAAGGGCATCGGCCTGCGGCTCGGTGTGAAAACGACCGGTTGTTCCGGCCTTGCCTATGTCATCGAATTTGTCGATGAGCTGCAGGAGGACGACGAGGTTTTCGAAACCAAGGGTGTCAAGGTAGTTGTCGACAAGAAAAGCCTGGTTTTTCTCGACGGCACCGAGGTTGATTTCGCCAAGGTTGGACTGAATGAAGGCTTCCAGTTCAAGAACCCCAACGCCAAGGATGCCTGCGGCTGCGGCGAAAGTTTCACGGTCTGATCCTTTAACCACAAATATGCAGTCCCCTGAACTTAGCCTGGACTATTTCGAGCTATTCGGTTTGAATCCCGTGTTCGATATCGATCCCATCTTGTTAAACGCGGCGCAGCAGCGACTGCAGGCGAGCCATCACCCGGATCGTCACGTCGGCTCTAACGAGCAGGATAAGCGGCTATCGGTGCAGATTGCGTCGCGCGTAAACCAGGCCTATGAGACCCTGCGTGATCCGGTAAAGCGGTCGCGTTATCTGCTCGAAATCAACGGGGCGACTTTGCCCGACGATTCGGCGACTACTGCCGATACCGAGTTCCTGATGGAGCAGATCGAGTTGCGCGAAGCGGTCGAAGCCTGCCGCCAGGGGGAGGATGCACTGGCGCGAAGCGAAGCGATCGAAACCAGGCTCGAGCAGCGAGCGGCGGGACTGGCGCGGGAATTCGTAGAACGCTTCGAAGCCGGCCGCTTTGACGAGGCTATCGAAAGTAGCCGCAAGATGCAGTTTGTGCAGCGCATACAGCAGCAGCTCGACGAGCTGCAGTTCGAGCTGGAGGACTTCTAATGGCGCTGTTGCAGATATCGGAGCCCGGCGAGTCGAGCGCGCCGCATCAGCGACGCCTGGCGGTCGGCATCGACCTGGGTACCACGAATTCGCTGGTGGCGTCGGTGCGTAGCGGGGAGGCCATTTGCCTGCCCGACGAGCGTGGGCGAAGCCTGTTGCCGTCGGTGGTGCACTACGATGGCAACCAGGTTCTGGTCGGATACGAGGCGCGGGCGCTGCAGGCGGTCGACCCGTTAAACACCATCGCCTCGGTAAAGCGGCTGATGGGCCGGGGGCAGGAGGACGTAACGCGGCTGGCCAACGTCGTGCCCCACGAATTCGTCGCTGCCGAAGCCAGTACGGTTCCACGTATTCGCACCGCGGGCGGCGACTTTAGCGCGGTCGAAATCTCCGGTGAAATCCTTAAATGCCTGGCGCAGCGAGCCGAGCAGAGCCTGGGTGGAGGCCCAGAGGGCGTGGTGATAACCGTTCCGGCCTATTTCGACGACGCCCAACGCCAGGCGACACGCGATGCCGCCCGGTTCGCCGGGCTCAACCTGTTCCGGCTTTTAAACGAACCCACCGCGGCCGCCGTCGCCTACGGGCTCGACCAGGATGCCGACGGATTGATCGCGGTCTATGATCTCGGCGGCGGGACTTTCGATATTTCGATCCTGAGGCTCAACAAGGGCGTATTCGAGGTGCTTGCGACCGGCGGCGACTCGTCCCTGGGGGGCGATGATATGGATCATGCGCTGGGTGAATGGATCGTCGAGCAAGCTGGCTTCAGCGATATCGACGCCGTGCTGGCGCGCAAGATCCTGATCGCCGCCCGCAGCGCCAAGGAACAGCTTAGTCATGGCGACTCGGCCACGATCAGTATCGATCACGCGCAGCCATGGCAGGCCGAAATCGAGCGCGCCCAGTTCAGCGACCTGATCGAACCCCTGGTCAGGAAGACCCTGTCGGCATGTCGCAGGGCGCTGCGCGATGCCGGAATCGATAAACAGGAAATTGCCGAAGTGGTCATGGTCGGCGGTTCGACGCGGGTGCCCCTGGTGCAGACTATGGTAGGCGATTTTTTTGGCCGGAAGCCCATGTGCGAACTCGATCCGGACCAGGTCGTAGCCCTGGGTGCCTCAATCCAGGCCGATATACTGGCCGGGAATAAACCCGATAGCGACATGCTGTTACTCGACGTATTGCCGCTATCGCTGGGTATCGAGACCATGGGCGGCTTGTGCGAGAAAATTATCGAACGCAATACCGCGATACCGGTGGCGCGCGCGCAGGAATTCACCACCTTCAAGGATGGGCAGACCGCGATGTCGATTCACGTGGTTCAGGGAGAACGCGAACTGGTGTCGGACTGCCGCTCGCTGGCGCGCTTCGAGTTGCGCGGATTTCCGCCAATGGTGGCTGGCGCCGCCAGGATCCGAGTCACTTACCAGGTCGATGCCGATGGACTGATGTCGGTTACGGCAGAGGAAACTACCAGCGGTGTGGCTGCGGATATCGTGGTAAAGCCTTCATATGGCCTTACCGATCAGGAAATCGAGACCATGCTGCGCGCCTCGATGGACCACGCCCGCGAAGACATCGAAGCCCGTATGCTCAGGGAACAGCAGGTCGAAGCGCGTCGCGTGATCGAGGCGATCGACGCGGCGCTGGTCCAGGATGGTGAAGCTCTGCTGAGCGAGTCTGAACTGAGCGCAATTCGGCTTAAACGCAACGAGTTGGAAGAGAGGCTCGAGAGCGCCGGCTCCGATGAGCTCAAACAATTGATCAAGGCTGTCGAACAGGTTAGCGAGACCTATGTCGCCAGACGAATGAATGCGAGCGTTAGACAGGCGCTTGCTGGTAAACAAATAGATGAGGTCGATGTTTAATGCCGAGGATTACCGTATTGCCGCACGAAGAGATCTGTCCCGGGGGAGCGCAGCTGGAGGTCGAGCCGGGAATCAGTCTGTGCGATGCGATGCTCAGTAATCACATAGAAATCGAGCATGCCTGTGAAAAGTCATGCGCCTGTACCACCTGTCACGTTTACGTGCGCGAGGGCTTCGATTCGTTGGAAGAGTCGAGCGAGGACGAAGACGATTACCTCGACAAAGCCTGGGGCCTGGATATGGATTCGCGCCTCAGCTGCCAGGCGATTGTAGGTGAAGAAGACCTCACGATCGAAATTCCAAAGTACACCATCAACATGGTGTCCGAGAACCACTAGGAGAGAGCCATGACCCTGAAATGGACAGATACGCTTGATATCGCGATTGAGCTGGCGGAGACGCATACCGATGTCGACCCGCAATACGTGCGTTTCACCGATTTACACGCCTGGGTATGTGCCCTGGACGATTTTGACGATGACCCCAATCACTCGAACGAGAAGATCCTGGAAGCCATCCAGATGGCGTGGATCGACGAAGCGGACTAATTTGATCAAATTTTAGTCAAAATCTTGACAGAAAAATGTCGAATTCTCGACACCATAATTGTTCAAAATCAAACACTTTTGCGTCTTTTTTAAGGTTGTTTGAGTGTTCTTCCATCTAAAAGTGAAATATTTTTTCGCGGCAATTATTACGCACTAAATACCGCTTACCTAATAAGTTAGCTATTACACTTAAAGTAGATTCTACACTTGAGGCTGTGAACTTGGTCACAGTTTGCTTGCAATCATTCATCGTTTCGGTAAATTAAGTCGTAACCCGTAGCTTAAAGAAAGCTGGGTAAAGTCCTGAAAATACAACGATTTAGAGACTCAGGACTCGCAATTATAGCTAATTCCCGAATGCAACATTCGGGCACGAAGACAGAGACATCCGGAGAGAGACAATATGAGTAATGTGGCATATATCAGTGAAGTTACGTCCGAACGGCAGGGCTACGCCGACCAGTCCCAGCTAAAAACCTACTACGACAACAAGAACAAGATTGGCTGGTTCTTGATGAAGGGCGCTCCGCGCCCAGCCTTTACCGTACGGTTACTGACCGAAATCAGTGACTATTTCAAGGCTGTAAAGCAGGAGATGGCAGAGACCAATGGCGAGAAGTATGATTTTCTGGTCCTTGGTTCAGATATCGAGGGAGTTTTCAACCTGGGTGGCGATCTCGACCTCTTCAGCCAGTACATTCGCAATAGGGACAGGGACGGGCTTCTTAGATACGCGGCTCATAGTATCGATCTGGTGCATCAGAATATGACTCATTTAGGTGAGGACTTGACCACTATCTCGCTAATACAGGGAGATGCGTTAGGAGGTGGTTTCGAATCTGCGATCTCCGCTAACGTTGTCGTTGCAGAGAGAGGGACCAAAGCCGGTTTACCGGAAGTGCTGTTTAATCTTTTCCCTGGTATGGGCGCGTTTTCGCTGCTGTCGCGTAAAATTGGATTTGCCGAAGCCGAGAAAATGATCATGAGCGGTGGGCTTTATTCTGCAGAGCAGTTATTTGATATGGGAGTGGTCGACATTCTTGCGGAAAAAGGAGAGGGCGAAGTCGCGGTTTATCGATATATCAAGTCTAACCAAAGGTCGATGAATTCTTACCGTTCTATGCAGCAGGTCAAGGATATCTGCAATCAGGTGAGCTATCAGGAGTTGATGGATATCGGTGAAGTTTGGGCCGATGCGGCGCTTAAACTCACCGAGAAGGATTTGCGTATGATGGAGCGACTGGTGCGTCGTCAGAATAGCCGCGCGGAAGATCAGGCCTGAATTACTGATCGGTCAATTTTTTCGGATAATTGTCTTGTGGGGCCGTAGCTGCATTGTTTAATGCAGCTACGGTCATATTGAAAACTTCCTCGATCGCAAGACACATCTTGTTTATTTTCTCACTACCTATGTCATAGGGCTTTAACGACTCGCCCTCGTTGCAGATTTCGACCAGCTTGTTAGCGCCAAGTTCGGTCGCCGAACCTTTCAGCGCGTGCAGATTCTCCCGATATTCGAGAAAGTCGTCATACATGGCTTTCTTGATATTCAGGATATGCTGAGCACCATCCTTCTCAAAGTTTCGAAGCAGGGTGTTCACGAAATCGGGATCATCTCCCAGCATATCGAGCTCATGCAGTACGACATTGTCGTACCATTCCGATTCAGCGAAATGACTAGGTGAGTGGGTTCTCGATTCTCTGGCCAGGGGAACTTTGCGAGCCTTCGACTTGCGAATGTTTTTCGATAACGAAGCAATACATTCGAGCAGGCCGCGGGCGTCGATCGGCTTGGTAAGGAATCGATTCGCACCAGCGTTCAACGAGGCTTCCCTGGCTTCAGGTGTAGCATCGGCAGTCAACATGATAACGGGCAAGTTGCCGGTGGTATCCATGAAGCGCAGGGATTTGACCACCTCGACACCTGAAATCTCGGGCATATTCATATCGAGGATTAGCATGTCGATCTTGTCTAGTTCGTCGCTGAGTATATCCAGCGCTTTTTCACCAGTATCGGCGATACGCACATTATGTCCCGTGTTGCGGAGTATACCCTCGATAACCTTTTGGTTGACCTGGTTATCCTCGGCTACCAGGATGTTTAGCGCGGTCGCACCCAACTGCTTTGCGTAGTGCTCGGCCATGGTAACGATCTTGCTATCATTCAGGTTAACGCTTTGGGCCGCGTGAAGCGCATTGAAAAGCGGCCGTTTTTCTTCAGGATTGGCGATAGTCGATATGTAGTAATGGCTCGAGCGATTGGCGTCGATCATGGTGTCGGACGAATTGATCAACACCATGGAAGTATTTTCCAGTAAACCCTCGGATTTCACCATTTGCGCGAACTGCAGTGCATTGATGTCGACCAGGCAGGATTGGTCGACGATGATTGTCTCGTAGGGATTGTCGTCATCGTCCGACTGGATCATCTGCGACAGGGCACGACTCGAGGTGCGCACCCAGTCGAAATTGACCTGCCAGTATTTGAGCGCAGGTCTGATGATACTGGCGGTATCCTCGCCTGACAGCAGCAAGACGTGGTTTTCGGAAATACTGGTTTCCGGGTTGGTGCTAGTCAGGAACGGTAACTCGAACCAGAAAGTAGAGCCCTTACCGACCTCGCTAACGACCCCTATTTCTCCATCCATCAACTCGACCAATTCCTTCGATATCGTTGTTCCAAGCCCGGTGCCGCCGAACGTGCGACCGGTGCCGGCATCGGCCTGGGTGAAATCGTCGAAGATCTTGCCAATGTCTTCCTCGGCGATGCCGATGCCGGTATCGATGATCTCGAATCGAATTCGCGGTGTCGACGCAGTGCCACCGATCAAGCGTACCGACAGGATCACCGAACCCTTCTCGGTGAACTTGATCGCGTTATTGACCAGGTTAATGAGCACCTGGCGCAGATGCTGTTGATCGCCTTTGAGCGCAAACGGCGTCTCGGGGTCAAAGGTGCAGGATACCGCCAATTCCTTCTTTTTACCCATCGGTGCGAGCATGTAGATCACCGCGTTGACCAGGCCATGCAGGTCGAAATCCTTGGACTCGATCAGAATCTTGCCAGCCTCGATCTTGGCAATATCGAGCACGTTTTCGATCAGTTCGAGTAGCGTATTGGCCGAGCCGTGCATCGTATTGACGAGTTCCTGCTGCTCGTAGTTCAGCTTGGTTTCGCGCAGCAGGTCACCCATTCCGATGACGCCGTTGAGCGGGGTTCTTAATTCATGCGACATATTCGCGAGGAAACGGCTCTTGGCCTCGTTGGCCTGCTTGGCCATGTCCACCGCGGCGTGCAGTTTCTTGATCAGAAAACCAGCGTATAGCGGTAACAGGCAAAGCATTAGCAGCAGACTGACGCCAAAGCTTCGGTGCTGTTGCCAGTAGTCTCCCCAGATCACGACTATGGCAAATCCAACTATGGCTATTACCTGCGAGACATATAGATTGGTCAATCCAAAGCGGAAACCGTTGCCTAGAATCACCCACAGATAAATCAGGAACAGCGGCACGGTTTCGGCTCCAGTATTAAACATCAGTACCGATAACGATCCCATGTCCAGTGCCGCACCGCAGATTCTGCGGATCTGGGACGGCACGGGATTCAAAGCGATAGCCGTAAAAATTGCCATCGCGCCGGAGTAATACATGATTACGATAAGACCGGCGAGGGAAGTTACGGCCTCGACGAAGCTTTCATCACTGCCCCAGGGGATGCAAATATATACCAGGACTATGAAACCGATCGCCAGGCGCAACTTGGCCTGTTCAGGTTCAGAGTCGCCAGTGCCCTTGAGTCTTTTGTTGAGTCGCCCGAAAGGGCCGATTTTCGCTTTGGAGGACGCCATTGTTAGCCGGAGAAGCGACGATTGTTAGCCGTCACTAAAGGTTTGATGGATATTGACGATATTGTCCAGACGTTCGAAAAAAGCCTCCACGCAAATCGGGTCGAACTGGGTGCCGGCATGCTTGTGCAGATAATCCTGGGCGTCCTTGGGTTCCCAGGCGCGTTTGTAGGGCCGGGTCGATACCAGTGCGTCATAGACGTCGGCAACCGCGACGATGCGTGCTACTAGTGGAATATCCTTGCCCGAGAGCCCGTTGGGGTAGCCGGTGCCGTCAAAACGCTCATGGTGGTTGAGTGCGATGATCGAGCCGGTCTGGATGTAACGCGATTGGCTGTTGGACAGGATCGAATGCCCGATAATCGTATGCTGTTGCATCGTCAGCCATTCCTGTTGCTCGAACTTGCCGGGCTTGAGCAGGATCTTGTCCTGGATGCCGATCTTGCCGATATCGTGCATCGGCGCGGCGTATTCGATTTCATCGCATTCTTTTTCGGACAATCCCAGGGCCTCGGCGATTTCCCGCGAGTACTTGGCCATGCGTACCACGTGGTTGCCCGTGACTTCGTCACGATATTCGCCCGCCTTGGCCAGCCGCAGCAGGGTTTCATGTTCGCGCGATACGATTTGCTGGGTTGCAACTTCAACCTGGCGCGCCAGCCAGTCGGCGCGGTCCTGGATGATCGACTGCTGTTCGTGCAGCTTGAGCAGGTTACGGCAACTGGTGCGGCACTCGATCTGGTCGATGGGGCGCGTCAGGAAGGCAGTGGCACCGGCTTCGAGCGCGTCGTAGCGCACCGATTTCTCGCTGACCACGGTAATCATCATGATCGGGATATCCTGGCACGATGCCTTGGCGCGAATCTGCTTGATCATCTCGACGCCGTTGAGGTCCGGCATGCGATAATCGGTGATAATCAGGTCCGGGTGATTGTGATCCAACCACTGCAGTGCTTCCAGCGGATTGTCGAACGAATCGACGCAGACATCTTCTTCGGCTTGCTGAATAATCTTGGCCAGTATCGTCCGGCCGGTGGATTCGTCATCGACGATCAGTACTTTTCGCTGACGCCTGAGAATGCTGAGTCGCCGAGCGTTTTCGTACGGTTCGATATTCGAGTCCTTTGGAATATCGGTTTTTTTATCTGTACTCGACCCCACATTGATTCAGACAGGACCAGACATATTAGCAAAATCAATGACTTATGTCGCTTATTTCAACTTATTATTGGATCCTGGTCTTAATTGCCAGTCTGTTTATATAGGAAAGTAATTCAATATAATCAAGTTATTATGTTGATGATCTAACAAATCAGATGAAATTATTTCGGTACTGGTAAATATGTCACATTTTCGCAATTTAATAGCAAATATCCCGGTTTTGATCGCAATTCAGGCTTTAACCATTTGCCTGCTGTTGCAGCCCATTAGTTCCGAGGCGGCACAACTGGTCGAGATCAGGGCAGGTGGAATGACGTATCGGGTCGAAGTTGCGCGTACCTCGGCGCAGCGCCGCCAGGGCCTGATGCATCGCTCGAGCCTGGATCGACAGGGGGGCATGTTGCTGGTTTATCGGAAGACCGGCGATCACCGAATCTGGATGAAGAATATGCGGATAGCGCTGCGCGTCTACTGGATCGATGACGACGCCACAGTGATTGAAATGCAGCGCCTGGAGCCCTGCCAACAGTCACCCTGTCCGGTGTATTTTGCCTCGCGGCCGTCGCGCTATGTGCTCGAACTCAGCGATCACGATCACCCGCTCAAAGTGGGCGACAGGATCGATGGGCTCAAGGAACTGTGACAGCCAGGCGTCGTCGATTTAACCACAGCCAGGCGTGCGCACATAGCGCCGCGAAGATGAGGGGTACCACCGCGTAGTTAACCAGTTGCCAGCCGAGTAGATGCAGCATCGCGCCGGCGCCGAACGACGAGCAGGCCGCGGACGAAAACACGACGAAGTCGTTTAGCGCCTGCGACTTGGCGCTTTCCTCGGGGCGATAGGTCTCGGTTAGCAGGCTGGTGCCGCCGATAAACATGAAGTTCCAGCCGATCCCGAGCAGCAGCAGCGCCGCCCAGAAATGCCAGACCGAGCTGCCGCTGAAGTTTAGCAGGATGCACAGAATCATCAGGCTGGCACCGCTCATGATGATGCGCTGCGCGCCGAGGCGATTGATTAAATGACCGGTAAAAAACGACGGAACGAACATGCCGAGCACGTGCCATTGAATCACGAAAGCAACGTCGCTGAACGCGTGGTTCTGGTGAGTCATTTCCAGCGGCGTCGCGGTCATTAGCAGGACCATAAGGCGGGCTGGCGTGCAATCTGTAGCATCGGCCGGGTATTTTGCCTGAAATCACGCGCCACGGGTTTGGGCAGTTTCATGCACAGGAAGTTGATCCCGTTGAGGCTGTATAAAACGATCACCGAAATCAAAGTACCGAGGTAGGTGATCGCAAAAACGCCCTTCCCCAGATTGGCCAGGTTGGGGCCGATCACCGCCGCCAGTATTCCGCCAGCCAGTACGTAGCTGATCGCCGTATTTTTCTTGTCTGGCGGCGCCACCTCGGTCGCGGCAAATCGAAAGTAATTACCAAATCCGGTGTACATACCCGTGCCGATGGTGCCGATACAGAACAGCAGAAATGACTCCTGGTAGATTCCGATGACGCCGCAGGCCGCCCCGCCGAGGCCGATCAGCGTGGCCAGCAGAAAACCCGGCTTGCGTCCGATTCGACCCATCAGTATCGATGCCGGGATCGTGGTCAGCATCACGGCGACGAACTGCAGTGCGAGAGGTAGCGTCGCCAGTGCCTTGTTGGTGGCGAGATAGCTGCCGATGATCGCGGCAGAGGTCACCATCAGCGAGTTCACCGATAACATCAGTG
>JAACFA010000251.1 GCA_009937625.1 Gammaproteobacteria bacterium
CGGAATGGATCCAGGCACTGGCGGCATAGCGTCTTCGCCAGGTGAACCGCTTCGAAATACTTGAGCTGCTGCAGGTATTCGCGCGTCGGGCCAAAATACTGCAGCGGCGCGATAATGCGCTGCCAACGAGGTGGGTTTTGCAGGCAGGCGGGGCAGATCTCTCCTGTTACCGGATTTGGCTGACCGCAGTAACAGCATGGATCCGGCACGCGGCGCAGTCGCTCGCCGCAGCAGTCGCACAGGGATTCCGCGTTATCGAGTTCGCAGCCGCAGGCCAGGCAAAGCCCCGGCGCGAGCAGATAGTTTACGAATGCGGCGAGCTGCCGTCGAACCAGTCTTCCTGACATTGACTATTCCCTGTCTTGCAATAGACTTGGCGTTCTCCCTTAACACGGCCGATTTCCGATGACCGATGCAGTGCAATCCGTCCGCCACGACTGGACGCTAGACGAAATTAAAGCGCTTTTCGAACTGCCTTTCAACGATTTACTGTTCCAGGCGCAAACCGCGCACCGCGCGAACTTCGATCCGAACGCGGTCCAGATCAGCACTCTGCTCAGCATCAAGACCGGCGCCTGCCCGGAAGACTGCGCCTATTGCCCGCAAAGCGCCAAGTACGACACCGGGCTCGAGCGCGAGCGCCTGCTGCCGCTCGAGGAAGTACGCGAAGCGGCGATGAACGCCAGGGAGAACGGCGCCACGCGTTTCTGCATGGGTGCAGCCTGGCGCAACCCGACCGACAAGAATCTCGACAAGGTCATCGAGATGATCAGCATGGTCAAGGACCTGGGCATGGAAACCTGCGTCACGCTCGGCATGCTGACCCGTGAACAGACGCGCAGGCTGAAAACCGCCGGGCTGGATTACTACAACCACAACCTCGACACTTCGCCCGAGTACTACAAGGAAATCATTACCACGCGCAACTACCAGGACCGGCTCGATACGCTGGAGAACCTGCGTGCCGAGGATATCAACGTTTGCTGCGGCGGTATCATCGGCATGGGTGAAACCGATACCGATCGCGCGGCGCTGCTACAGCAACTCGCCAACCTGCCGGAACATCCGCAAAGTGTGCCGATCAACCTGCTGGTGCAGGTCGAGAATACCCCGCTCTACGGCAGCGAAGAACTCGACCCCATCGAATTTGTGCGCACTATCGCGGTTGCGCGCATCATGATGCCGGCATCGGTGGTGCGCCTGTCGGCGGGTCGCACGGCGATGAGCGAAGAATTGCAGGCGCTGTGTTTCCTCGCCGGCGCCAATTCAATTTTCTACGGCGACACCTTGCTAACTACGCCAAACCCGGACAAGAACGAAGACCTGGAGCTGTTCGACAAGCTCGGTATCGTCGCCAACGGCGAACAGGCCCGGGAATCGGGCGACACCGCCGCCGCTTAAACGCAGGGTCAGTACTGTACGTGCGCGGCCGCGAGGAAGGCCTCGGACAGTTCTCCGCGTCCCATCTTGTCCATGAGCTGTTGCGAGACTGCTATGATTTCGGACAGCGGCCCCGTGATCAGCACCAGGCCGAGTTGCAGGGTCACGCGTTTGTCGGCCAGCGGATTGATCACGTTGGGATGCTCGGGTGACTGCAGGATCAGCTGAATTTCGCTCAGGTCGGAAGGCATTTTTTCGCAATCTCCGCCTGGAGCAATGAAATCGAACAATTCTCCGGGAGAGGCGAGCGACACGCTGTCTTCCTTGATCGATTGTTCGCCGTCCTTAACGGTAAATTCAATGGTGATTGGCATCCTGGTTGGTCTCCGCTGTTGTTTGCCGACAAGAATACGCTCGCTGGTATCGATCGCATTTGTCCTGGATCAAAGATTGCGTCTTCCCACCTGACCTGACTTGCTACCCGCGAAGGGCCCTCGATTTCCGCTGCGCCCGGTACGTCTCAGCGTGAACGTTGCTACGGGCGGCCGAGGTCGATGTCGACACCGGCCTCGAGTAACTCCTCGGTGCGCTGCTGCGAGTAAGTCCGGTAGTCGGTTTGCTGGTAAAAACCGCCGGCGACGAAGCGCATACTTTCCTTGAAATGGTGCGGGAAGGTGAGGCTGTCGTGGCGTCGTACCAGCGTGCCATTATCGAAAGCCAGCACTCCCGGGCGGTAAATCATTTCATGCTTGCGCGCGAGGTCTGCCGGAGTGGTCTCGTTGCCGTGAACATCGATGATGGTTGCGGTCGAATCGGCGTCGAGGCGCACAATGGTGAAGGGTTCGATTTCCTGGCGCACCAGCGCGTGACCGAGGATGCCGTCGTGGAATTCGTTGCAGTCGTAGCAGCTGCCGTCCTCGAAGATCAACATCAGCGGGCCATCGATGCTCGACAGGTCGCGAACATCGCTGAACAGCGGATTAGGGCGCAGCTGGTATACGTTGCGATCGAGTTTGGCCTGCAGGTAGTCGGCCAGGTTACTGCTCTGGTAGGACCTGGTGGCGACGAATTCGAGGATCTGTTTGAAACGCTCGGGCGCGCGGTAACCGTTGACGCGTACCACGGTCTGGTTGTCCTGGTCGAGGAACAGAATCGCCGGGGTCGCCGCGACCTTCAGAATTTCCGACAATTGCTTTTCGCTAACCGAGATTTCCTCGCTAAAGGCGATTTCACGGTCGCCGCGCACGTTGATTGCGATGGTGTCGAAATGCTGCCGGATATAAGAGGTTAGCGGCTCGGCTTCGAAACCTTCCTCCAGCATGCGGTCGCAATAGGGGCAATCGTTAAGCTGGAAGAACAGCAGCACGTGTTTGCCGGCCTCGGTGGCCTCGTCGACGTCGTCGGCGATGTCGAGAAAACTCTCCTTGAACCAGGATGGTGCCTCGTGCGGGACACCGCCGATAACGCTACCGCGGGTGGTGCCCTCGGCAGCACCGGCGAGTGGTCCCTGGCACAGCAAAAATGCCAGTCCCGCGGCTCTCAGGTAAACTCTGATACTAGTCATCGCTATTCTTTGATCATGCTCGTGTGCATGGATCAGGGCAATATAATCGACCCACGAAAAGATGCAAATAATCCTGTCCGTATAACAATTTCCGTTAAAAAATGCGACACAGGTCACAATCTGTTCCGGGCGTTTTTTTAACTGCTAAAATCGGTTTCAACCTTGGGAACAAAGCAGCAGATAATCATGAATTTAGTCGCAACATTACTCTCATTGTTTACCCTGGCGCTGCTGGTTTTGCTGGTTTTCCAGATGCGCAACCAACGCCTCGCTACCGAAGAGTTACTGGCCGATAACCGCGTTCGGACCCGCCTTTATCAGGATGCGGACGAATCGACGACCTTCATCCTGAGCCGTACCATTCAGAACATCAGCGCGGGCCACCCCGACCCCAACCTCGAGAGTGATTCGTTTACGCTCAAGGTCGTGCGCGAGCTGGTCAAACGCCGGGTACCGAAGGAGAAATGGCTCGAAATCCAGACCAACGAGCGCCTGATACACGAGCTGTACCTGCTCCTGCGCGACGGTGGAATCAAAAAAGGCCCGCTAAAAGCAGTGCGCTAATAAATCGCGGGCCAGGTCTTGAGGAAGTTTTAGAGTCATCCCGGATAACCGCATGAGCGGTTACCCGGGATCTTGAAATAACGGCAAGTGGTGAGATCCCCGCTTGCGCGGGGACGACCCCAGTTATCAATACTTCGCGCTATCGGCCTCGTAGCTGAGCCCCACCGAGGCCGCCTGGTCCTTGACCGCGCGGTAGATCTTTTCATCCAGTGAATCGTCGGCGCCGCCCTCGGCGTCAACCCTCTCCCTGATGAAGCGGTTACGCGACTCGGACAATTCCCTGATTTCCTGCTGCAGCGCATCTCGACGTTGGGCCTGTTCGTTGATTACGCCCATGGCCTCGGCCGGCGCCATCATCTGCATGCTTGCCGGCAAGTCCTCGCGCTTGATGTCGTCGAGCTCGACACGCCCCGAAGTGACGGCGTGCCGTGGCGTTGTAGGCCGAGCGGCGGGCCAGTGCCTCGGTAGACAATTCCTCGCGCAGCTTTGCGTTGGCGTCGAGCTTCGCTTTCTGCTTTTCGCGGGCATCGTCGTCGCCATAGTAAATGCGGGTTTTTTCGAGCTCGGATGCGAGCACCGACAGTTTTTCATCGAACGGGGTTGCCACGGCAACCGCGTTGCCCGAGTCCTCGACCTGGAAATACTCGCCCTGGCCGAGTGCTGCGATCTGTTGCCAGGCCGGACGCGTGTACTGGTGCTGTCCGCT
This sequence comes from Gammaproteobacteria bacterium, assembly GCA_009937625.1. Classification (GTDB taxonomy): domain Bacteria; phylum Pseudomonadota; class Gammaproteobacteria. Next base: position 4,215 of record JAACFA010000251.1, read on the forward strand.
CTGGATGGTATTCACGACAATGCCTTTGCGCTTGGCGGCGGCCAGCGTAACCGGGTACTTGACGTCATTGTTGTAATCCATGTGAGGGGGCGCGTCGCCCACCAGGAATGCAACCTTGTAGACGTTGCCGTCCTGGCTCCACGAAACCTTGTGGATTGCGTCATACAGCGCCTGGTTGACGCTCTCCGGGCCGTCGCCACCGCCCTCGGCGCGGAAGTCCATCAGGCTGGCGTACATCGAGTCGAGATCCTCGGACAGGTCATAGACACGCGTGATATAAGCATCGCCGCGGTCGCGGAACGCGACCAGCCCCATCCGGATATCCGGATTCTGCTGGGCCGAGGCCATCGTGTTCGCGATCGACCAGATTTTTTCCTTGGCCGCCTGGATCAGCCCGCTCATGCTGCTGGTGGTGTCGAGAATGAAGACGACCTCGATGCTGTGGCTTTGCGCGGGCGGCACGGTCGTGGTTTGGGTCTGTTGTATCGCCTGCGCCTGTTGCATCATCGGGAAGAGCGCGATGCCGGTCGCGGTGGCGACGATCAGCGCGAGTGCGATTAGTCTGGGATTGAAGCTTGGGTTTTTCATTGGATTATCTCCGGGGTCAGGGTTGGGAAAGTTTGCGCACAGCGTCGAGCGCGACGCGGTGCGCGGATTGAAACGCGGCGTGATCGGAGCGGCCACGATAGACCTCGTCGCCTTGCTTGCGACTCAGGTTCGGAATCCAGCAAAACAGCGACTGCAGCAGGAAGAAACTCCACAGCGCCGCGGCCAGGCTGCCGGTGTTGACCATGGCCCAGGAGCCCACCGCGAGACCGGCGGATACCAGCCCGAAATCGAGTGCCGCGGAAAACAGCGAGCCGTGAAAGTAGAGTGCACGCACGAGCCAGATGAAGCCGGCCTGGATAAGTACCTGCTCGAACAGCAACAGGTCGAATAACCAGCAGGCGAGGCTGATCGCGCTCCAGCCGGCCAGCATGGCCACGCGGCCGACGCGCGCGCTGCTGCGCTTGAACAGGTACAGCAGGTAAGTCAGTGTCGCCGCCAGCAGGATCGCGTTGAACAGCGTGCCGTAGCCGATAAAGCCGCCCAGCAGCAGGCTGGCAACGGCCGCGCCCAGGCTGATCACGAGCGCGACGATGACACCGTCGATGATTCCGGGGGCTTTCATGATTTAACCCTCCGCTGTTTTTCGCGCAGCAGCGCAATCTCGATTTCTTCGTTGCGGATGGCGTCGGCGTGATCGAATTCGCGCGCGAGGGGATTATCGTCACTGACCAGCAATTCCAGCTTTTGCTTCATGCTGGTCAGTTGCTCGCGCTGCTCGTCGATTTCACTCGCCAGGCGCTGTTGCTGCGCTTCGATACCGGCGGACTGGTTTTTGGCCGCCTGCAGCTGCCTGTCGGCGGCGAGCTTGCGGCGTAACAGGTCACGCGCCAGGTCGTCCTTGTTCGCGGCCAGGCAGATATCGAGCTCCTCGTCGTAGCCCTCGAGGCTTGCCGTCAGCTCGACCGCGGCCTTGGCCAGCTGCTCGGCCTCGTGCTGTAACAATTTTAAACGCTGCTGGTTCTGGTCGAGTGCCAACTGCATTTCGCGTACCGCCTGCCTGAGCTGCAGGTCGGGTTCCTCGATGCGATCGAGCACCGCGTGAAAATCGGCTTCGAACAGCCGCGAGAGTCGTGTAATGAGTGCCATCTTGCCTGCTCCATTGTTGCTGAAAGATGCATTGATTGTGGGTCAGGGCAGCGATCTGAAACAGGCAGGCTTTGGTAAAACCTCGCGCCAGTGGTTTACAAAAAATTTACAAAGGCGCGCAACGGGAATGCTAGGATTGAACCGTATTTAAAGAGGATTGTGTTCGATGGCGCTAAAGGCGCGCTTACTGGTAGTCGAAGACGAGGCCGCAATTCGCAGCGGCCTGGTCGATGTGTTCGTATACCACGGTTACGAGGTTGAAACCGCCGATAACGGCGACGACGGTCTGCGCCTGGCGTTGAGCGGCAAGTTCGACCTGGTTTTACTCGACGTCATGCTGCCCGGTGTCGACGGATTTGAAATCTGTAACCGCATCCGTCAGCGGGACCGACAACAACCGGTGATCATGCTAACCGCAAAGTCGAACGACGAGGATATCGTGCAGGGCCTGACCCTGGGCGCGGACGACTACGTCGCCAAGCCGTTTTCGGTAACGCAACTGGTGCTGCGCGTGCAGGCGGTGCTGCGCCGCTCCGGGATTGCCGGAGATGCGGCGCGTGAAATCAGGCTCAACAATGGCCTGGTGATCGACACCGCGAACCTGAGCGCCGGCGATATTGCGTTTACCCGACGCGAAATGGACCTGCTGCAATACCTGTCGCAGCAAGCGGATCGCCCGGTGGCGCGCGAAGAATTGCTGGCGCGACCGTGGATATTCACATCGCCAAGCTGCGCCGCAAGATCGAAACCGATGCCACCTGCCCGCAGGCGATCGTCACCGTGCGCGGCGCCGGCTACCGCCTGATGCTGGCCGAGTAATGACCCAGCGACGCCTCACGCTGATGCTGGTGCTGTTTTTCCTGGCGCTGGCGCTGCCGACCTCGATCCTGGTTTACCAGGCCTACGGGCAGTTGAAATGGGAAGCTTTTTACCAGCACCAGCGGCTCGCGCGTGAATTGACGCTGCGCATCGATAGCCGATTCCGTGACCTGATCGAGCGCGAGGAGAAGCGGCCGATCAGCGACTACGAGTTTCTCAACGTTACCGGATCCGACGACACCGCCTTCCTGCAGCGCTCGCCGCTGTCCGAGTTTCCACCGCAATCCGCGGTGCCAGGCCTGCTCGGCTATTTCCAGGTCGATGCCTCCGGGCGCTTGAGGACACCGATCGTGCCGCCCGCAGACGCGTCGAATTACGGCATCTCGTCCTCCGAACTGCAGCAGCGTGAGCAGCAGGAAGGACGGATTCGCGGCATCCTAGACCAAAACCGGCTGGTGGGGGAAAGCGATGTCGCGGCGGAGCCCGCGGTCGGTGAGCTGCTGGCCGAGGAAGGTTTGGCGCAACCTCGTGCCGATAGCCCGATGCTGAGCGGTGAACTCGATAGCGCAAGTTCGAGCGTTGCAGCGGACGATGCCGACAGCCAGGGGCAGGCGGCCTTCGACGAGCTTACTACGAGTAAGTCGCTGTTCTCGCCCGCGGAAAGCAGCGCGCCGGTCGACCAGGTCAAGGATTTGAAGCTCGAGGATAGTTACGAGGTCGCGGCCGGCGCCGCACCCGAAACACAGCGGGCGGAGGCGAAGCAACAGACCGAGGCCAGGCGTTTGCGCAAGGAAAAAGTGAACCTGCCGCAAGGGCTGTTGCCGGAGGTGTCGAGCCTGGAGCAGGGCCTCGACGAAACGAAGGAATCGGAGGCGGCCGCGGCGGAACCGGTTTCGCGACAGCCTGCGATACGCATCGAAACCTTCGAGACCGAGGTCGAACCGATGGAGTTCGC